>CAJXII010000120.1 GCA_913054415.1 uncultured Arcobacter sp. | reverse complement strand
TGAAAAAATTATAGTCAAAATCTCAATTTTATTTTCCACTTCTATGAATTTTGTTTATTTTGCAGTGGTCTCATAATTAGGAAAAACTTTATGAAACAAACATTAATGGGAAATGATGCAATTGCTTGGGGGCTTATCCATGCAAATGTAGATATGGTAAGTGGATATCCAGGAACTCCTTCTAGTGAAATTTTGACAAATGTTCAAAAATATTCAAAAAAACTAAATCTTGATATATATGCTCAATGGGCAACAAATGAAAAAGTTGGATTTGAAGTAGCTTATGCAGGAGCAATAGCTGGAAAACGAACTTGTGCTACTATGAAACAAGTTGGACTCAATGTTGCAAGTGATCCACTTATGAGTGCTAGTTATATTGGTAATTTAGGTGGTATGGTTTTAATAGCAGCAGATGATCCTGGTTTTCATTCATCACAAACAGAACAAGATAGTAGAGTATTTGCAAAATTTGCAAGAATCCCTGTGTTAGATCCAGCAACTCCTCAAGATGCTTATGATTTTACAAAACTAGCAGTTGAACTATCTGAAACTTTTGAGATACCTGTAATGCTTAGGCCTGTAATGAGAGTATGTCATGCAAGAGAGATTATCACTATGGATAAAGAGACTAACTTTATACCAAATAAAGGTGAATTTCAAAGAGATATTCCAAGATGGGGTGCTGTGCCTAGAAAAGATAGATTTCCACAAGGAAAAGAGCAACTAAAAAGGATAGATACTATTGCTCAATATAATTGGGATACATTTTTAGCACCACAATTTAAAGATCTAAAAGGTGGTAAACTTCTTATTGTCACTAGTGGAACAGCTACAGGATTTGTCAAAGAGACTTTATTGGATATACAAACTACTATAGATTGTGTAAAAATAGTTATGCCTTACCCTCTTCCTATAGAGAGATTAAAAGAGCAGTTTAACTCTTATGAAAAAGTTTTAATTATGGAAGAACCTTATGCTTGTGTTGAAGAGCAGTTAGCTTCTAATAATGTATATGGTAAAAATACACACACTGTTCACAAAATTGATGAGATGAGTAAAGAAAAAGTTTTACAAGCTCTAAAAAATATCGGTTTTTATAATGGAACTAATATATATGAAGTGCCTAAAATTGATTTAGGTTTTGATGTGCCAGCTCGCCCACCAGCATTATGTCCCGGATGTCCACATAGAGATATATATTATGCTATTATGAAAGTATTTAAAAAGAAAAAATCTATCTATCCATCTGATATTGGATGTTATACATTAGCATTAGCTCAAGGTGCTATAGATAGTATTCTTTGTATGGGTGCTAGTGTAGCGATGGCTAGTGGATTTTCATTGGCTGATAAAACTAAAACAGTAGTAGCTACTATTGGGGATGGAACATTTTTTCATAGTGGAATACCACCACTTCTAAATGCAATTTACCAAGGGCATAAATTTGTTTTAATAATACTTGATAACTCTACGATAGCTATGACTGGTCGTCAAGCTACTCCAGAAAGATTTCATCAACAAATAGATATTAAAAAAATAGTTGAAGGTATGGGAGTAGAATGTTTAGAACACCACTATAGTCATCATATGCAAGATAATATTGATTTTATGAAAAAAGTAAAAGAATCTTACGAACAAAATATGACAGGTCCTACAGTAGTTGTTGTTCGAGAGTTTTGTATTTTGGATAATGAAAGAACTCCAGATTTTGTTCCTGAAATATATGCAAAAGTTGATGAAGAGCTTTGCGTAGCATGTGATAGTTGCACCACAATATACAAATGTCCACCAATGAGTTATAATGAAAAAGGCAAAATAGAAATAGATCCATTTCTTTGTGCTGGATGTGGCGGATGTCTGGATGTAGTTTGTCCAACAGATGCATTTGTAGTAGATAAAAATTATTTAAAAAAGATTAAGGAATAGATTGTGAAATATCAAATAGTAATAGCAGGGTTTGGTGGGCAAGGAGTTGTTTTCCTTGTAAAAGTTTTAGCAATATGTGCAGGTAATAAAAATATACCATTTTTAGGAACAGAAAATCATGGAATGAGTCAAAGAGGTGGTGCAGTAAGTTGCGATATTAAAATAGGAGATTTTACCAATCCCGTAATAGATAAAAATCAAGCAAACTTGATAATAGGACTTGATAGAAATGAGAGTTTAAGAAATATAGATTTTCTAAAAAGAGATGGTGGAGTGATGATAACAAATAGCAATCCAAAAGATTATCCAACCATACCATTTCAAACTACAGTTGTAGATGCAAATACAAAAGCTTTGCATAAAGAGTTCCCAATACAAGGGTTAAATGTATTTATGCTAGGTGTAACACTTGCAAATGTAAAAAACTTTCCTTTTAGTGTAGATGAAGTAAAAAGTGCAATAACACAAATGAATGCAAAAATGGCAGAGCAAAATTTAAAGATATTGGATCTTGGACTTAGTATCAAAGGATAAAAATGCAAAATATAAAAGAGTTTTTTTCAACACATGATAAATTTGCAAAAAAGAATAATATTATTCTTGAAGATGCAAAACAAGGATGGGCAAAAGCATCTATGATAATATCGCAAGATCATCTAAATGGAGTAGATGTAGTGCATGGTGGAGCTATATTTACACTAGTTGATTTTGTATTTGCTGTTGCTTCAAATAGTTATGGGGATGTAGCATTATCTATTAATTCATCTATTTTTTTTATAAATAGTGCTAAAATTGGAGAGAAGTTGTCTGCTCAAGCTATCGAGATAGAAAGAAATAAAAAATTAGCTACATATAAGGTATTAGTAACAAATGAGGATGATAAAACAATCGCTTCATTTCACGGTATGGTTTATATAAAAAACAAAACTTTTATAGAAGGAGAAAATAATGATATGGAATAAAATAGAGAGTGCAAGAAGAGAAGATATTGAAGCATTACAATTAAAAAGACTTCAAGAGACAGTTACTAGAGTGTATAGTTTAACCCCTTTTTATCAAGATAAGTTTAAAGAGTTAGATTTAACTCCTAATGATATAAAAACTTTAGATGATGTAAAAAAACTACCATTTACAACTAAAAAAGATTTAAGGGCTCACTATCCTTTTGGGCTTTTTACAGTGCCTATGAGTGAAGTTGTTAGGATCCATAGTAGTAGTGGAACTACAGGAAAACCTACAGTTGTAGGATATACTCAAGCAGATATGGATGTATGGGATGAAGTGATGGCTAGAGTTTATACTATGGCTGGTGCAAATAGTGATGATATAGTGCATAATGGCTATGGATATGGACTTTTTACAGGTGGACTTGGATTTCATAATGGAGCTGCAAAAATTGGAGCAACAATAGTTCCAGCAAGTGGTGGTATGACAGATAGACAACTTATGCTTATGAGAGATTTTAAAGCTACAATATTGGCTGCTACTCCTACTTTTGCATTACATATGGCAGAAGTTGCTAAAAAAGATGGAGTTGATTATCTTGAAAAATATAAATTAAAAGCTGGTATTTTTGGAGCAGAGCCTACAAGTGCTGGACTAAAAGCTGAAGTTAAAAAAGCTTGGGCAATAGATTATCATGAAGTATATGGACTTAGTGAAATAATAGGACCAGGTGTCTCTTGTAGTTGTAAACATTCAGATTTACTTCATGTATTTGAAGATCATTTTTTATTTGAGATTATCGATCCAAAAACTGGTAAAGAGGTTGAAGATGGTCAAAGAGGAGAGCTAGTTATCACAACTTTAACAAAACAAGCATTACCACTTTTAAGATATAGAACTGGAGATATAACCTCTATAACAAAAGAGCCTTGCGAATGTGGAAGAACTATGCTTAGAATGGAATCAATTGTAGGTCGTGCTGATGATATGCTTATTATTAGTGGGGTAAATGTATATCCATCTCAAATAGAACATGTTATTGCAAATAGCTCTGATGTGAGTCTAAATTATCTAATTATTGCAGATAAAAAAGGTCATCTTGATAAATTAGAGATTCAAGTGGAAGTTGAAGAGGATATAGATTTTGAAAATAAAGAGCTTTTAGAAAAGATCAAAAAAGAGCTTCAACACTCTATATCAAATAATCTATATATCAATGTAGCAATAACACTTGAACCACCTCACAAAATTGAACGAAGTATGGGCAAAGCCGTAAGAATTATAGATAAGAGAAAATAATGTTAAACAATAGAGAGATTAGTCAAATATTTGAAGTGCAGATAAATACACTTTATAATTGGCAAAAATCAAAACCAAAACTTTATAAATATTTACAAAATGCTGATTATAATCAAAGTAGAAATCAAGAGATTAATATTTTGCTTGATCATTATAGCAATAGTTTTAAGAAAGAATTTTTATTAAATGAGATAGAATATATAATCTCATCAAAGGTTGTATTATCTACGATTGATGAGATAGATAATTTTGTAAATATTTATAAAGTTTTGGTTTTGATTTTTGC
>CAJXII010000119.1 GCA_913054415.1 uncultured Arcobacter sp. | reverse complement strand
TCTAATTGTATAAGATATATTGACTATTAACAATTATTCAGATAAAATAGTGCTGATATATTTTAAAAGGGGACTATTTTGATAAATATTATAAAATCGATATTTAATAAAATAGATTATTGGCAAGATAAAAACCTGCTTCTTAGGGCTATACCTATTGATGCTTATACCAATGCAAATCTTATATTACAACTTTTGGAGATATCAGGAGCAAATGTATCAAATGAAGATTTAGCAAAAAAAGATATGTGGAATCATCAAATAAGCCAATACAAAATGGGGGATGATATACTTAAAAATGTAGATCCTAAAATTTTAGACAATCTATCATTTGCAAAAAGTGCTATAGCTAAATACAACAGATCTTACATATTTTTAAGCAAACGACTTCGTGCAAGTAAAGAATTAGCTATGTTAACTGCCAAATATGAAGATAAGATAGAAAATACTCATACTAAAATACCCATACTAAAATATATGCCTAAACTATTTCAAGAAGATAGCAAAATCGCTATTATGGCAACTGCTAGATATATAGAAAATCTAAAATATGCAACAATCTTGCAATCAAATAAATATTTTTTATCTGATATGATGAATTTTATAATTGATCCACATATTAAATCAACTATATTAAAATATATGGATCAATCACTGCTTGAAGATAAAAAATTTGTAGCTACTTTGGGATGTTTTGATCATCTATGTGATAACTATCATAATGATATAGAATATGTATCAAATGCTGTTTTATATGATATAAATATATTAAAAAAAACAAAAATGTTTGATGAGCGGATATTAAAAGCTGTCCTTAAAAGTGATGCATATATCAATGATCATCAAAAAACACTAGCTACTATTTTTCATTATATTGAAAAATTTAATGAAGATTTTGAACAACTTAATTCTAAGATAAAAGATAAAACTATCCTTCACAAACTATTCTGGGAATTTGGTGAAATAGTATCAAACGAATTTATTTGGTAAATTTAAAATTATTATTTATCTTTTTTAGTAAATTTAAAATTTCTAAATTTTAATCTTTGACCAAAATCTTTTACTCTATTAAAATCTTTTAAATTCATATTCATATTTACATTTTCTATTGCATTACCATCTTCTATATCAATATTATCTGCTTTTCTTAATGATAATTTTTGAGAGCTAAACACACTTCTATGACCAGTTATCAAAAAAGCTATCACTACACTTATAGCTGCATAATTTGCCATATTTGTTCCAAAAAGTTCAACTGCCATAATAATAGAAGCAATAGGCGTGTTGGTAGTTCCAGCTAATACACTTACAAATCCAAGAGCTGCAAATAATAAGATATGATTACCTACTAAATGACCAAATGTAGCTCCACTAGTAGCTCCTACATAAAATATAGGGGTAATAATTCCACCACTTCCACCAGATCCAAGTGATAAAGATGTAAAAAGAGTTTTCATTATAAAATCCCACCAATTTACACCTTGAATAGCATTTGATGTTGGATCAAGAATCTCATTAATAGTATTTAGACCAAGTCCTAGATATTTTGTAGATATAAAAAATGATATTAATGCCATAAAAGTTCCAGCAGCAAAAGCTATTTGATATTTGTTATAAGGTAATTTTTCTAAAGCCTTTTCTATTTTGTTTACCATAATAGTAAAAAATAAAGCAACTAATCCAAAAAATACACCACCTACTACAACTAAACTAATAAGCTTAATATCTAAATCAAATGAACGATAAAATGTAATATCATAATATGGATACTCTATACCAAAAAATTGTGCTGTCGTAAATGCAGCAAAACCTGCTACAAATGATGGCAATAAAACATCATACATAATAACACCAACAACTAAAACCTCTATACCAAAAATAGCTCCTGCTATTGGTGTTCCAAATACAGATGCAAAACCTGCACTAATACCACAAATTACAAGTTTCTTTCTATCTTTTTTTGAAAATTTAAGCAATGTTGCTATAAATGAAGCTGCACCTGCACCTATTTGAGCTCCAGGTCCTTCTTTTCCTACTGATCCACCTGAGAAAATTGTAATCACTGTTGCTACTAATTTTACTGGAATAACTTTCACATTAATATAACCATTATTTTCATGCACTGCTTCGATCACTTTTTCTGTTCCATGCCCAACAGCATTTTTATCAAATGTATATATAATCCAAATAGTTAGCATAAGACCAAATGGTAAAAAGAAATAATACGGTATAGGAGTTAAGGATTGAGTTGACTCTGCATATTTTAATGTCTTAAGAAATATTGACATTAAATAACCTATTACTATACCTACAGATGTAGATAGAAATAACCATTTCATTACACTAAAAAATATAATAGTCTCTTCTGTTATATGTCGTTTCATAAGCTACACTTCATAATAATTTTCTCTTATGATAACAAATTCATTCTTATTATAAGTTCAAAAATATAATTTTTTCTTACTATTATGTTATAATGTTAAAAAATAGAATATTTTTGGTGGAATTTATGACAAACATAGAATTATTTAAGAAATTGTTACAATTTAAAAGTATCACGCCAGATGATGATGGTGCTTTTGATTTTATTACACAATATTTATCAAATCAGTGGAATTGTATAGAGTTAGATTTTGAAGATGTCAAAAATAGATTTTATTATAAAAAATTTAATAACTCTAAACAACATCTTTGTTTTGCAGGTCATATAGATGTAGTTCCTGCTGGTGAGGGATGGGATACAAACCCATTTGATCCAATACAAAAAGATGGAATTATTACAGCAAGAGGAGCACAAGATATGAAAAGTGGTGTTGCTGCTTTTTTATATGCTTGTAAAAATATTACACAATTTGACGGTATGCTCTCTATTCTTCTTACTTCTGATGAAGAGGGTGATGCTATAAATGGAACTGTAAGAGTTTTAGAATATCTTCAAAAACAAAATATGTTACCTGATTTTGCAGTAGTTGCTGAGCCTACTTGTGAAGAGATATTTGGAGATGCTATAAAAGTGGGAAGACGAGGTAGTATAAATGGATACCTTACACTACAAGGCAAACAAGGTCATGCCGCATATCCACAAAAAGCTATAAATCCAATAGAACAAATATCTACTATTTTACCACAAATATCGGGTAAAAATTTAGATGATGGAGATCAATATTTTGCACCTTCTAAATTAGTAATTACTGATATAAGATCGGGAATGCAAGTTACAAATGTAACTCCTGATAAATTAGAGTTAATGTTTAATGTGCGAAACTCTACAAAAACATCACAAAAAGATATTCAAATATTGATCAATAAACTTTTTAAAGATTTAGATTATAGTTTTAAAATGACTCAAGGTTCATACCCTTTTATGACAAATCAAGATTCTAAAATTGTTAGAAACATAACCAAATCTATTGTTAAGAATCTAAATATACAACCACAATATAGCACTGCTGGTGGCACAAGTGATGCTAGATTTTTTGGGCAATATAAAATTGATACTGTTGAATTTGGTGTGATAAATGATACTATTCACTCCATAAATGAGAGAACAACTATCGATGAAGTTGAAAAATTAACAGAAATTTTTATAGATTTGATTCAGGAGTTTTAAAAGCTAGTCTTTTGACTAACTTTTAAATTATGCAGTTAAAGCAGATTTTGCAGTTTCTACTAAAGATGCGAATGATTTAGCATCATTCATAGCCATATCAGCTAAAATTTTTCTATCTAGCTCAATATTTGCTAATTTTAGACCGTTCATAAATCTTGAATAGCTAATATCATTTAATCTACAAGCTGCATTGATTCTAATAATCCAAAGTTTTCTAAACTCTCTCTTGTTTTGTCTTCTATCTCTGTAAGCATATACAAGTGAGTGTTCTACTTGTTCTTTTGCTTTTCTAAAATGTTTTCTTCTTCCTCCAAAAAAACCTTTTGCCATCTTTAAGATTTTTTTGTGTCTTGCTCTTCTTACTGTTCCAGTTTTTACTCTTGGCATATTTTTCCTTTCTTTACCGTCAATTATTTAAAATTTTAGGTGTTAGCTTTTGCTAAACTTGTCCGTATCTAAACGGAGGGACTATCGAAACTAAATCTAAAAATTAGATTAAGCTTTACACAACATTCTTTTTACTCTTGTAACATCTCTGCTATCAACAGTTTGTGGACCTCTTAGATCTACTTTTCTCTCTTGAGATTTTTTAGTTAATATATGGCTTCTAAAAGCACTTCCTCTTTTTATAGAACCATTTTTCTTAACTTTAAATCTTTTAAGTGCACCACTATTAGACTTCATTTTTGGCATTATTAGAATCTCCTTTCGTAAATTTTGTATATTTATTTATTCCCAGCCACAAAAAAAATCTCTCTATTTCTTACAGGTCGTTACCCCCCCCCAAAAAAATGCTTGCATTTTATAAATTTTTTGTTGTATCACTGATAAGTGATACATAAGAAAAATTTATTTTTTGCAGCAATCAAATGCTTTTAACTTCCGATTGCGCCGCTTATCTCTTTTTGTT
>CAJXII010000118.1 GCA_913054415.1 uncultured Arcobacter sp. | reverse complement strand
TTATGATAGACTATTTTAATTTTGATATATTGATCACCCCATATATCATAGGTATCATATATTCTCTAGGAGCTATTGTAGTTCCATTTATTATACTATACTATTTCAAAAAATATAAATTCCAAATCAATAACACCAAGATCAAACTATATATATTTATAGCCTTTGTCATGATGGAAATATTTTGGAGAATATTTTGTGAATTTTTTATGGTATATTTTAAAATATTTTTAGCACTCAATGGTGCTAATTAAGTATTATTAAGTTTTATATTTTTTTAAAAAACTCACAAATATCTACATCTAGCGCTTTTGATATTTTATAAAGTTGTTCTAGCTCCATGCTACAGTATGGGGAATATACACTAAATTTATGACTTCATTGTTTATTTGAGTTTTTATATTAAACTATAAAAGCACATAATAATGAAAAATGTATTATAATAACTCATAATATAAATTATACGAAGGAGTTAATATGAAGTATTCAGTAATCATAGAAGAAGATAAACTTGATGGTGGATATATTGCTTATGTTCCTAATTTAAAAGGGTGTTATACTCAAGCTGATACATTAGATGAGTTAAAAAAAAATATTATTGAAGCAATTGAAGTAACACAAGGAGACAATTCTCAAATAAATAATACATTATTTGGTATTTGGGAAATGGAAGTCCAAAATCATGCCGCCACTACCCATTATTAATGCTAAACAATTAATTAAATTTCTTTTATCAAAGGGATTTATTTTTGTTAGACAAAAAGGTTCACACCAAAGATATAAGCATCCAGATGGAAGAGCTATAACTGTTCCATTACATGGAAAAACATCTCTTAAAAGAGGACTTTTAAATGGTATTTTAAATGAATTAAATATATCTGTTGAAGAATTACTTTCTTTTTTAGATTAAAATCAATCTTATTCGTAGTTTTTTTATTATGAGAGTATGCACTAAATTTATGACTTCATTGTTTATTTGAGTTTTTGTATTAAACTATAAAAGCAACTTTCATAAAAGCACATAATAATTAAAAATTTATTATAATGACATATAGAATAAAGTATTTAAGGTATAAAAATGATTGCATCTGAAAATGAGATATTAACTCAATTACAAACTAACATAAATTATATAAAGAATAATTTCGGTGTTGATAAAATAGGTATTTTTGGCAGTTACGCTAAAAATACTTATAACAATGATAGCGATATAGATATATATGTTGAATTTAAAAATAAAACTTATGATAATTTAGCTGGATTATGGAATTATTTAGAAGAGCTTTACAATAAAAAAGTAGATTTAATACATAAGCACAAAAGAGCAAATCAAGTGATATTAAAAAATATTCAAAAAGAGGTTATATATGGATAAAACATCAACTGTTGAATTGTTGAATTTTATACTTGGCAGTTGGTGAAGCACTAAAAAATATTCACAAAAGAGATAAAGAGTTTTTATTGCTTGAAGGAACATCTGATTATTGGAGCAATATTATTCGTTCAAGAGATTTTATATCTCATCATTATGTAGAGTTAGATAGTGAAGTTATTTATATGATATGCGATGAAAAAATAGATGAGCTAGAGATAAAAATTAAAAATTTACTTTTAAAAATAAATAGCTTTTCTTAAAAAACTCACCACAAAACTCACTAAAATTTTGACAGCTTATATGCAGCCACATTCCAAAAAAATGCTTAAACCACTCCATAATCAAAAATACGATATAATCCAACTATGACACCATTTAAAGTAGAAACAAAATATTCTCCAGCAGGAGATCAACCACAAGCAATAGAAAAGCTTGTCAATAGCATAAAAAAAGGGAATAAATACAACACACTTCTAGGAGTTACAGGAAGTGGTAAAACATACACTATGGCTAAGGTTATAGAGGCTTTACAGATGCCTACTCTTATAATGACTCACAACAAAACTTTAGCAGCTCAACTATACTCAGAGTTTAGAGGATTTTTTCCAAAAAATCATGTAGAGTATTTTATAAGTTATTATGATTATTATCAACCTGAAGCTTATATACCAAGAAGTGATCTTTTTATAGAAAAAGATAGTAGTATCAACAGTGAATTAGAGAGATTACGACTATCTACAACTGCTTCGTTGCTTAGTTTTGAGGATATTATTTGTATAGCTAGTGTTAGTGCAAACTATGGTTTAGGAAATCCTGAAGAATACAAAGCAAATGTCCAAAAGCTAGAGGTTTCACAAGAGTATTCACAAAGAGAGATGTTACTCAAACTTGTAGATATGGGATATAAAAGAAATGATAATTTTTTTGATAGAGGAGATTTTAGAGTCAATGGAGATGTTATAGATATATTTCCAGCATATTATGAAGATGAATATATAAGAATAGAATTTTTTGCAGATGAAGTTGAAAGTATCATCAAATACGAATATCTTACAAACAACAAACTACAAGAGCTTGATGAGATTATTATCTACTCTGTAAATCCATTTGTAGTATCGCAAAAACGACTTGCCAAAGCTATAGAATCTATCGAAAAAGAGCTAGATGAGAGATTGGCTTATTTTCAAGAGCAAGAAAAATTTGTAGAGTATCAACGACTAAAACAAAGAGTTGAGTTTGATCTGGAGATGTTAGAAGCTACTGGTATGTGTAAAGGGATAGAAAATTATGCTAGACTTCTTACAGATAAAAAACCAGGTGAAACTCCATATTCACTTATAGATTATTTTGAAGCAATGGACAAAGATTATCTAATCATAGTTGATGAATCACATGTAAGTTTATCTCAATTTCGTGGTATGTATGCAGCTGACAAAAGCAGAAAAGATATCCTTGTAGAGTATGGATTTAGGCTTCCATCTGCACTTGATAATAGACCTTTAAAGTTTGATGAGTATATTAACAAAAATGCTAAGTTTTTATTTGTAAGTGCAACTCCACAAGAACTTGAACTAGAACTTAGCTCAACTATTGCTGAACAAATCATACGACCTACTGGGCTTCTTGACCCTAAGATAGAAATTATGGATAGTCAATATCAAGTTGAAAGGCTACATGATGAGATCAAAAAGGTTGTCGCTAAAAATGAAAGAGTGCTTGTAACAGTTTTGACTAAAAAAATGGCAGAGGAGCTAACAACATATTATTCTGATCTTGGGATCAAAGTAAAATATATGCACTCAGATATTGATGCCATAGAGCGAAATCAGATCATAAGACAACTTCGACTTGGAAAATTTGATGTTTTAATAGGGATCAATCTTTTGCGAGAAGGATTAGATATACCAGAAGCTTCACTTGTAGCGATACTTGATGCAGATAAAGAGGGATTTTTAAGAAGTAAAACAAGTCTTATCCAAACTATGGGAAGAGCTGCTAGAAATAGCAATGGAAAAGTTATACTATTTGCCAAAAAGATGACTGATTCTATGAAGTTTGCTATTGAAACCACTACAAAAAGAAGAGAGTTGCAAGATCAATATAACCAACAACACAATATCACACCAACAACTACAATAAGAAGACTTGATGAAGATCTTAAGATGGAAGAGTATGATGATGTAGCACTTAAACACGATAGATTAAATAAAATGCCAAAAAGTGAAAGAAAAAAACTTCTTATAGAGCTAAATAAACAGATGACAAAAGCAGCAAAAGATCTAAATTTTGAAGAAGCTATTAGATTAAGAGATGAGATAGAAAAAATCAAAAAGTTGTAACAATGAGATATTTAAGTTTAGTATTTATATTTTTATCTATATCTTACGGATATATTATCAATATCAATGATTTGCAAAAAGAGTTTAACAATGATGTGCATACCACTCATATATTTAGACTAAGATACCATTCATATCTACATAAAAAATGTGATGACAATCTAACTTGTATGCAAAATAAAATCAATATTATTAAAAACTGGAAAAGTGTTCAAAATGACACTAAACTAAAATATTATTTCAATAAATTTGAAAATCTATACGATATAGATAGAGAGTATTTTGAACTTATAAATAAAAAACTTCAACAAAAACATATCCCTCTTCAACACACCCAATATGTAAGTGTGATAGATCTAAGCAGACAACTATATATCTTAACTATATGGGATCAAACAACAAATATCTTCCACTATATAGGAAAAGATTATATCTCAAGTGGTAATATATTTAGAGAGTATGAGACAAAGCTAGGAGATGATCATTATTTTAAGACACCATCAGGAGTTTTTCAAATCAAAGGTGGTTGGAGAAGTGATGGAAAGTATAGTAAAGATAAAAAAACTCTAGGTTACGGAGTCAAAAACAGATATATTTTTTATTTTGGAAAACAAAAATCTATAAGATACAATATAAGGGATAAAAACAAACAAAAAATCCAAGATGTAGATAAATGGAAACTTATCACTGGTTATTTAGAGTTTGCTATGCATGCTCACCAATCATCCAAACCTATGGGCAAACCATACTCTCATGGCTGTGTAAGAACAACAGATGAACTAAATAGATATTTAGAGAAACATCATATATTAACTACTACTAAAAATAAACTAATTTATGGACAATATTTAGTTATATTTGATAAAATATAA
>CAJXII010000117.1 GCA_913054415.1 uncultured Arcobacter sp. | reverse complement strand
GAGGGTAATTTACAAATAAAACTCACTATAAATATAACGATAATAACGACAACAATAATAACATTAATGATAATACCAATAATAACCAAAAACAAATAAAAGAGCAAAAAGAAAAAAACACTATAGAAATTAAAGAAGCTAACAATAACCAAAACCAAAATAAACAAAATAAAGAAGATAAAGATAAAAACAATAAATATCAAGTGGGATTGATAGCAACTAATGCTTATGACAAAGAAGTATATTTTATATTGGATATAAATATAGTAAATTTAATAGATTCTATAAAAAAGATAACTCCAACTATAGATAATAGCAATCCAAAATTTGAACTAAATGGTGCTTTAATAGATATCAAATCAAATAAGATTAATTTTGTAGCTACAAATACTAGAAGATTAGCTATTTCACATTTAGAAAATATAACCAATGAAGAAAATCAAATTATTATCCCTAAAAAAGCAATCATAGAAATACAAAAACTTTTCTTTGATAATACTAAAATAAAATTTGATAATACAAATTTAGTATTATCAAATAGTAATGTTAATTTTTTCACTAAACTAATCAATGGTAAATTTCCTGATTATGAAAGAATTATACCAAATAATTTAAAATATAGTTTTACTTTACCAAAAGCAAGTTTAATAGAATCTGTTAAACTTGTAACATCGTTAAAACCAAATGTAAAAATTACATTTTCTTCTGATAATATTTTATTTGAAAGTGTTGATGAAGATAGTGAATCAAAAACACAAATAGATATAAATCTAAATATAGATCAATCTTTTTATATAGCAGTAAATAGTAAATATCTACTTGATTTTTTAACATCATCAGTAAATGAAAAGATAACTATAGGATACAATGAACCAAATCTACCATTTTATCTTGAAGATAAAAAATTTATAACAATAATAATGCCAGTTACACTATAAAAGGAAAATTATGAATAACGAATATGGAGCAAGTAATATTAAAGTCCTAAAAGGACTAGAAGCAGTTAGAAAAAGACCAGGTATGTATATCGGATCTACTGATGAAAGAGGATTACATCACTGCGTTTATGAAGTTGTAGATAACTCTATAGATGAAGCAATGGCAGGATATTGTGATACTATTAAAGTAACTATTACTAAAAATAAAACTGTTATAGTAAGTGATAATGGAAGAGGAATACCTACAGATATACACCCAGTAGAAAAAATAAGTGCAGCTACTGTTGTTCTTACAGTTTTACATGCTGGTGGAAAATTTGATAAAGATACATATAAAGTATCAGGTGGTCTTCATGGTGTTGGGGTTTCTGTTGTAAATGCTCTTTCATCTGAACTTAAAATGACTATTTATAGAGATGGAAATATTTATTATCAAGAGTTTTCTAAAGGTATCCCAAAAGCTCCTTTAGAGATAATAGGAACTTCTAAAAAAACAGGAACAACAATAGAATTTTTACCTGATGATACTATTTTTGAAACTGATGAATTTTCTTTTGAAACATTAGCTAAAAGATTTAGAGAAGTAGCATATCTAAATCCTAAAATCACAATAGAACTCAAAGATGAAAGAGATGGTAAAAAAGAGGTTTACCATTTTGAAGGTGGTATTGCACAGTTTGTAACAGATATGAACAAAGGGATAGCTATTACTCAACCTATATCGTTTAGTGTAGCTGAAGATGGAGTTGAAGTAGATATTGCTTTACTTTATAATGATTCTTATATAGAAAAAACTCAATCATTTGTAAATAATATTAGAACAATAGATGGTGGAACTCATGAATCTGGATTTAAAGCTGGACTTACAAGAAGTATAGTTAAATATGTAAGAGAAAATGCAAAAGCAAGTGAAAAAGATACAAAAATTACAGGAGATGATGTTAGAGAAGGACTTATAGCAGTAGTAAGTGTAAAAGTTCCTGAACCTCAATTTGAAGGGCAAACAAAATCAAAACTTGGAAGTAGTTATGTAAAACCAATATGTCAAAAACTTACAACTGAGACATTAAATAAATATTTTGAAGAAAATCCACAACAAGCAAAATTTGTGATGGAGAAAGCTCTTGCTGCTAGTCGTGGAAGAGAAGCAGCTAAAAAAGCTAGAGATCTTACAAGAACTAAATCAGGTGTAACAGTAGGAACATTACCTGGAAAACTTGCTGATTGTCAATCAAAAGATCCAGAGATTAGAGAACTTTATTTAGTGGAAGGGGATAGTGCAGGAGGATCTGCAAAACAAGGTAGAGATAGAGTTTATCAAGCTATTTTACCACTAAAAGGTAAGATACTTAATGTTGAAAAATCAAGACTTGATAAGATACTAAAATCTGATGAGATAAGAAATATTATCACAGCTCTTGGTTGTGGTATTGGTGAAGATTTTGATGAAGAGAAAATAAGATACCATAAGATTATCATTATGACAGATGCAGATGTAGATGGTAGCCATATTCAAACACTACTTTTAACTTTCTTTTTTAGATTTTTAAGACCTGTAATAGAAAATGGTTACCTTTATATTGCACAACCACCACTTTATAGATATAAAAAAGGTAAAAATGAGATATATCTAAAAGATAATACAGCACTTAGTAATTATCTAATAGAAAATGGTTTGGAATCTTTTGAGTTTGAAGGTATGGGATACAATGACCTTCTTGATATGTTTAAAATCGTAGCTGCTTATAGAGCTATGCTTGAAAATCTTGAAAAAAGATACTCTTTAGTAGAAGTTTTAAAATATCTTATAGAAAATAAAGAGTTAGTTGGTTTAGAAAATAAAGATCTATTTGTTAAAATAGAGGAGTTTTTGACAAACAATAACTATAATATTTTAAACAAAACAATCACAGATGAGCAAATCCATATATTTGTCCAAACAAATGAGGGACTTGAAGAGTTACTTATAGATGATGATCTTTTTGCATCACCGTATTTTAATGAAGCGGTTTATCTATTTAATAAACTAAATGAAAGAGATTTAAGTTTATTTGATGGAAGAGATCTTATTGAAGTTTTGGAAGAGATTGAAGCTATAGCAAAAAAAGGTGCTTATATTCAAAGATATAAAGGTTTAGGGGAGATGAATCCTGAACAACTTTGGGAAACAACTATGATACCAGAAGATAGAAGATTGTTAAAAATCACAATAGATGATGCTGAAGTAGCAAGTGATACATTTACACTATTTATGGGTGATGAGGTAGAGCCTAGAAGAAAATATATAGAAGATCATGCAAAAGATGTTGAACATCTTGATGTATAAAAAGGTATTTATATGAAATATGGTGAAAAAGAGATTATAGAGTTTGATATAAAAAATAAAGAGAATTTTTGGCCAAATAAACATAAAAAAAATTATACTATAAATATAGAATTACCAGAGTTTATGTGTAAATGTCCAAGAAGTGGTTACCCAGATTTTGCAAATATCAAACTTCAATATATACCAAATAAAAAAGTGATAGAGTTAAAAGCTTTAAAATTATATATAAATAGATTTGCCAATAGATATATCTCTCACGAAGATAGTGCAAATGAGATATTTGATGAGTTGTATAAAGGTTTAAAACCAAAATGGTTAAGGGTAGTTGCAGATTTCAATCCTAGAGGAAATGTGCATACAATAATAGATATAGATAGTAATAAAATCAAATAATTTTATGGAAAAACTTGTTTCTACATCTCAAGTAGCTCATATCTTAGGTATCTCTTTACAAGGGGTGCATTATAGGATAAAAACAGGTAAATTAAAATCTGAAAAAAAAGATGGCAAAACATTTGTATATGTAGATGATAAGATAAAAAGTTCAAAAAAAGATAAATATAATCAAACTTCACAAGATATAGTAAGTGTAAAAGATGAGCATATTTTATTTTTAAATAAAACTATAAAATGGATGAAAAAACACTATAAACAAGAGATAAAAAGATTAGAAACCAATCAAAAAGAGATTATTAAAGTCTTTAAAAGTGAGATCAATCTTCTACAAAGTGCTTTTAATGAGATGAGATCTATATATCAAATAGAACATAAAAATACTCAAAATTCAACTGATGATATTGATTTTGAGATTATGGATATAAAAGATTTTTTTCTTTTTATGAAACAAAATAATAAAACTGATAGTCAAATAAAATCACTCATATTACAAAGAGTAAAAGAGGGTGATAAAAGATTTGTTTATAACAAAGAAACAAAGCAGATTATCATATATAAAAGTGATTTTATAGATCTTATATGATACTAATAGATACAGCACTTTTAAGTGAAGCACAAAGTGTTATAGAAAAATATAAACTAAAACTTATCCAAAAAAATCCAAGAGTTTATCAAAATGATAAAATTGTTCTAGTTATTACAGGTATGGCAAAAGATAATACAATAGATAATTTAAAATATATTTTGAGTCAATATAAAATATCAAAAGCTATAAATCTAGGAATAGCAGGAACAAATGATACAGATATAAAAATAGGCACACTATTTTGCACAAATCAAAAACTAGAAAATATAGATTATTTGGAACTAAAAACACTCAATAGTGCTAAAACAATATTTACTGATACAAAAAGTTATCTTTATGATATGGAAGCTAAATATTTTATAGATATAGTATCTAAATATATAGATCATCAAAATATATATGTTTTCAA
>CAJXII010000116.1 GCA_913054415.1 uncultured Arcobacter sp. | reverse complement strand
GATATAAAAAATCCAATATCAAACCATAAGAATTTGATATAATTCTCTTTGTAAATTAGTGCAACTACAATATCTATAAGAAAAATAAATGATAATGTCATCCCTATAAAAGATAGAGTTTTGATAATATTTTTATAGTTCATATATCCACTTTTTCATATATTCACTATTGTTTTCTAAACAAAATCCCACTATTAAATCATCTTGTTCTAATGTAATTTTTTCAGTAAATAAATTTAATATGTTGTTTCTAATAAAAAAAACAAGAGTATTTTTTAGTTTGATAGGCTTTGCTTTTTTATTTATTAGTTTTGAATTTGAAAATATTTTTCTCATAAAAACTGTTGCTTTTGCTCCACAATAACTTTTACGAATAACTACTCCAGATGAGCTTATCTCTTCCATAATTTTATTGTAAGCACTTATTTTAGGACCTCTTGTAACTATAATACCCAAAGAGTGCATAAGGTTATAATATTCTAGTTCATTATTTATAGCTACAACTTTTTTTATCCCTCTCTCTTTTGCATCAAGACATTTAATAATATTATATTCATCATTATTTGTAGCAGCTATAAAAATATCAGCACTATTTAATCCCTCATCATCAAAAATATTAGCTGTTCCATATTTTGCATTTATGATAGTAACTTTTCCTCGGAGTTCTTCATCTGCTTTTGTGCATAAAACTAAATCTTTCTCTACAAGTTTTACATCTTTATTTATATCAAGCAATGCTTTTGATATAGATATACCTAACTCTTCCCCTCCAAATACAACACAATTTTGCATCTGATTGTTTTCATTGTGATCAAATTGATCACAAATAGTTTTAATATGATCTTCTAATCCAAAGAGATATACTAAGTCATCTTTTTTAATCATATCACTATTAGATGGTATAAAATATTCTTTATCTCTTTCTATACCAATTACATTAAAATAGTTAGAGTTTATTTTGTCAATTTGAATATCGTATAACGACTGTATAGATATAAGTCTATAATCTGTGTATTTAAAAAATTTTACATTATTTGCTTTTGGGTAGTTTAATAAAGAAGCTATTGTATATGATGCTAGTTTGGTAGGAAAAATTATTCTATCAATCTCTAGTTTGTCGTGTAAAATATTTGCATTATAAAAATCTTGTTGCAATCTGACAAATCGTCTTTTTATATTTAAAACAGAATTTGCCATAAGTATAGATATTATATTGACATTGTCAATATTGGTTACAGCTATAAAAAGATCTATATCTTTATTGGTAAAATGATCATAAGTTTTTATATCTTCAACATCACCTCTTAAAGGCATAATATCAAGACTCTCTTGTATTCTATATAAAGCTTCAAGATTTTTATCTATAATAGTTACATTATGTCCTATAGACAAAGCCTTTGCTAGATTAAAACCAACTTTACCAGCTCCTGCTATTATAATATTCATATAGTTTATTCCTTTATTAGACAAGTGGCTAATTATATCTTTTTTTGGATAATAATTTTATAAATATGTAATTGGTTATATAAAACTTAAATAATAGTGATATCATTAAAACAAACATAATTAAAATAATTAGTCATAGTTGTCTATTGTCTATAAAGATGAGTTATGTTAAAAATAAGTAATTAATAAGTAGGAGAACTTAAATGTTTAAGAAAATTATGCCTTTAAATGCGATTATATCGCTTAGGATGTTTGGACTTTTTATAGTCCTACCTGTTTTATCTGTATATGCATTTGATATGCCAGGATCTAGTCATACTATGGTTGGTATTATTATAGGTGGATATGCTATTACTCAGATGTTATTTCAAGTGCCATTTGGAAAAGCAAGTGATAAAATAGGTAGAAAAAAGACTATTATTATGGGACTAATTATATTTGCTATTGGTTCATTTATAGCAGGATTTGCTACAAATATTTATGTATTGTTAGCAGGAAGATTACTTCAAGGAGCTGGAGCTATTGGATCGGTAATTACAGCTACAATTAGTGATGTAGTAAAAGAGGAAGAACGAAGTAAAGCTATGGCTATTATGGGTGGAAGTATAGGTATGGCTTTTGCACTTTCTATGGTAGCAGGTCCTTTAATAGCTTCTAGTGTTGGGGTGCCATTTTTATTTTATTTTGTATCATTTTTAGCACTATTTTCGATTTTTGTGCTTATCAAATTTGTGCCAGATCCACCAAAGATTAAACACACCTATATAGATGATGAAAAGTTTAAAATATTTAAAAATAAAAATTTAGTAAAAATGAATATAACTAATATGATAGTAAAAGGTCTTATGACTTTTGCTTTTATGATTATCCCTATCGTTCTAACTAAAACTTATGGTTGGCAGATGAATGAGCTGTATAAAGTATATCTTCCATCTATGGTAGTTGGGCTTTTATCTATGGGACCAGCTGCAGTAATGGCTGAGAAAAAAGGGATATATAAAGCAATCTTACTTTTAGGTGTAATCGTTTTAGCATTAGCATATCTGATTATAGGAGCTAGTTCTACATATATGATGTTTAGTGCTGGTGTTGTTGTATTTTTTATTGGTTTCAATCTTCAAGAACCGATCCTTCAATCACTTGCAGTTAAATATGCAAAAATTCATCAAAGAGGTGAAGTATTAGGAATATTTAACAGTTTTGGATATTTTGGAACATTTATAGGTGGTAGTATTGGTGGTGCTATGTTAGATATTACAAGCTTAGCAAATATCTCTTATGGGGTGATAGTTATATGTATAATATGGGCTATTATGGTAATCACATTAGAAAACCCAGCAAAAACAAAATTAGCATATATTCATCTAAAAGATACTGATCATTCAAAACATCAAGAGCTACATAGTTTAGATGGTTGTAAAGAGTGGTATATAAATGATACTGAACATATGCTTGTAGTAAAGTATGATTTAGAGATCATAGATGAAGATAAAATTAAACATACAGTAAAATAATATGACACACTATTTACTTTATTTTAGTATCACTTTAGTAGTATCTACTTTTTTTGCTATGGGTGGCGTAGGTAGTGCTGTTGCATTAGTTCCTATTTTTGATAGTTTGGGATTGGGATTTAATCTAGCAAAAGCAACTGCACTATTTATAAATACATCTACTACTATTACTGCTACTTTTATGAATATTAAAAGAAAAGCACTTGATATAAAATTTGCTTTACCACTTACTATATCATCTCTTATTATGGCACCATTTGGAGCAAAAACTTCTCAATATATCAATGTAGAGTATGCAAAGATGGGCTTAGCATTATTTTTGATTTTTAGTGCAACTATGATGCTTTTTGGTAAAAAAGAGGCAAAAGTGCATTATGAAGCAAAATGGATACAATATTTAGTAGGTGGTGTTGTTGGATTTATATCAGGAATATTAGGAGTTGGAGGAGGTAGCCTCATAATGCCACTTATGATACTACTTGGATATGATGCAAAAAAAATGGCGATAGCTGTAAGCTTTATGATACCATTTTCAACTTTTAGTGCATTTTTATCATATACAACCTTTGTGCAAATAGATTATGTTTTGTTGGTTATTGTAGCAATTGCTGCGATACTTGGTGGATACATTGGCAATAAAATTATGTATTTTAAATTAGATGCAAAACAGATCAAAAAACTTATAGCAATATTATTGTATATCATAGCTTGTAAGATAATATATTCATTGGTGGTGTGATATTTATTGATAAATATATTTAACAAAATGCATTATTCTCTCGTCCCCGATGGGGATGCATACTGGAATTTAAAAAACAATAAACCAAGATAAATACTCCCATCGGGGACGATGGGAGCTAGTTAACACTCTTTATATTATTATAAAAAATTAAACTTTTATTTAATACCAAATTAAATCTAAATTTGATACAATATAATATCTTAATTAAAAAAGGTAGATTTAATGAATTTAAGTCAAGATATAAAACCGATTAGTTATTTAAAAGCAAAAACAGCTGATGTAATTAATAGTGTAAATCATAATCAAAGAGCAATAATTATAACACAAAATGGCGAAGCAAAAGCAGTTGTTCAAGATATTAAAAGTTATGAAAATTTACAAAAGTCTTTAAACTTATTAAAATTAATTGTTCAAAGTGAAAATGATATTGAAAATGATAATATTATAGAACAAGAAGAGATGTTTAAAACTTTCGAACAAAAACTATTCGGCTAAAATTAAATGAAACATGAAATTCCTCAGGAACGAGGACAATTTGAAGTTATATGGACAAAAAATGCCCAATTTGATTTAGAATTAATTATTGAATATATTAAAACAGACAGTTTAACTATAGCAAAAAAGATATTTTTTGAGATAAGAAACAAATGCAATAATTTATATTATTTTCCACAAAAAGGAAGAGTTGTAGCTCAATTACAACAAATTGGTATTTTAAAATACAGAGAGATTATTCATAAGAGATGGAGAATAATATATAAAATTGATAATACAAAAGTTTATATTTTAATAGTAATAGATTCAAGTAGAAATTTGCAAGATTTATTATTTCAAAGATTAATTAATAAAAACGATAACAAATAACAGAAACTGTGAAATAACCCCAGCTAAGCCGTTTTACAGCAATAATTTAAACTATTTTGAGACCACTGCACAGTAACACCCTACTAAAAAATCACTCAGAAGCCGGTGTTTA
>CAJXII010000115.1 GCA_913054415.1 uncultured Arcobacter sp. | reverse complement strand
CATTAAGTTTTTTAGGTCTTAATACTATATTATCATATTTTATAGTTGAGCTATTTGCTTTGACATTAATAATATGATCTTTATATTTAAAATATAATTTTGATGATTTGATATCTATATTTTTATTAGCTAAAAAATCTGTCTTTGTAGCTTTGAGTATAACTTTTATTTTAGTATGCTCAGGTGAAAATGGTATAGCAATACTTGTAAAAAGATCATTGTTTCCAGCTAATTGTTTTAGTGGCACTACTGTATGGTAAGCTCTTAAAATAGTATCTAAATTTTTATCTAATAAATTATGTGAATGAAGTAAAAGTAATAACTCATACTTATCTATTATAATATCACTTCTAAAAAGTTTTACACCATTACATATACCTTTATTTATATGAATAGTAAGCTCCTTGTTTTCATAAGCTATATATCCATCACTTATCTTAATAGGCTCTATATTTGGATTGAATTTTAAACTAAAATTTTTAATTTTTAAAATTTTACCTTCTGTTTTAAAAGTAGGAACAGTCGTGCTTTTAAGAGTTAATTTTAAACTAGTAAGAAAAATATTGGCATCTAATATTAGCTTTTTATCATATTTTATATACAATTGCTTTATTACAATACCATTATAAGTGAGAGAATCTATTTTTATACCATTAAAAAGCTTATTAGCAAAAATACCAACCATTACTATTAAAGATATAAAAAGAAAAGATATTATAAATTTGAATATGTTTTTTAACATAAGTGATTTTATCCTTGTATCTATAATTACACTTTTATTTTATCTAAATATGCCCGTTATTTCCAAACAAGTTATCTATATCCCAAAAGGTTCAACAAATTATATTATAACATATTTAGATAAAAAAGGTTATGACTTAAACTATATTGATAAAATTAT
This sequence comes from uncultured Arcobacter sp., assembly GCA_913054415.1. GTDB lineage: Bacteria > Campylobacterota > Campylobacteria > Campylobacterales > Arcobacteraceae > CAJXII01. The sequence continues at coordinate 3,886 of CAJXII010000115.1, read as the reverse complement.
CATAAGATTAATAGGTTATCCACAAAATGGATGGATAGATCTAAAACGAACTTCTATGTCAAAATATGATTTTTTATATAAAATAGATACCTCTAAAGCAGCATTAAAACATATTGTTTTAGTCCCAGGTGAAACATATTATTTCTTTTTGAAAGATGTTGCTCAAGAGCTTAATATTTCTCAAGAAAAACTATTTTTTTATTATGATAAATACAAATATAAAAAAGATGGAAATATCTTAGCTGAAACATATTTGCTACCTCAAGGAATGGATGAAGAACAGTTGATTTTACATCTATTTAACTACACCAATAACCAATATAAAAAATATAGTCTTAAAATATTTGGTCAATATAATCAAAAAAATTGGTATAAATATATCATAATAGCATCTATTATACAAAAAGAAGCAGCTTGTGTTGATGAGATGACAACTATATCTAGTGTGATATATAATCGTATCCAAAAACATATCAAACTTCAAATGGATGGGACACTTAACTATGCCCAATATTCACACACACCTATAACACACAATATGATAAAATCTGATAACTCTACATATAACACTTACAAAAATTACGGAATCCCAACAGATCCTATATGTGCAGTAAATTTTGATAGTATAAAAGCAGCGATTTTTCCAAGAGATACTCAATATCTTTATTTTATGAAATCACTTGATGGTAAAAAACATAACTTTAGTATATCATATAAACAACACATCAAAAATATCAGATTGATTCAAAAGAAACGAAAAATTCAAAAAAGAAAACACTCTATCAAAAAATATAAAGCTAAAAAAATAAAAGTAAAAAGAAAGAATAAAAAAAGTAAAAAGAAAACTAAGAAAGTAAAAAAACGATCTCATCTCAAAGATCTATGGAGATCTGTCAAATAAAAAACCAGCGATAAAATATCACTGGTTTAAAATAATTATCTAATATTTTACATTCCCAAACCAGGCATACCACCCATATCTGGCATAGCAGGAGCTGCTGGTTTATCCTCTTTTATATCAGATACAGTTGCTTCTGTTGTAAGTAGAAGTGAAGCTACAGATACAGCATTTTGCATAGCTACTCTTTCCACTTTTGTAGGATCAACAATACCTTTTGCAAACATATCTACATACTCACCAGTAGAAGCATCAAATCCTACATTGGCATCAGTAGATTTACTAATTTCATTTGCAACTACACCTGCATCAAATCCAGCATTTGAAGCTATTTGTTTAAGTGGAGATGTTATAGCTCTTAGGATAATATCTGCTCCTATTTGCTCATCATCACTTAATTCAATATTTACTTTTGAAGCAGCTTTTATAAGTGCAGCTCCACCACCTATTACGATACCCTCTTCAACAGCAGCTCTTGTAGCACTTAAAGCATCATCAACTCTATCTTTTTTCTCTTTCATTTCAGTTTCAGTAGGAGCTCCAACTTTAATCACTGCAACACCACCACTTAGTTTTGCTAATCTTTCTTGAGCTTTCTCTTTATCATAATCACTTGTAGTATTTGCTATTTCATTTTTGATTTGATCAATTCTAGCTTCAACTTTTTCTTTTTGACCTGCACCATTTACGATAGTTGTATTATCTTTATCTATTACAACTTTTGAAGCAGTTCCTAACATCTCAATAGTAGTAGAATCAAGAGTAAGCCCCATCTCTTCTGCTATAACTGTTCCACCTGTTAAGATAGCTATATCTTCTAACATAGCTTTTCTTCTATCTCCAAAACCTGGAGCTTTTACAGCAGCAATATTTAAACTACCTCTTAATCTATTTACAACAAGTGTAGATAAAGCTTCACCCTCTACATCTTCTGCAATTATAAGAAGTGGTCTTTGAGTTTGATTTACCGCTTCCAAAATAGGTAACATCTCTTTTAAAGATGTGATTTTTTTATCTGTAAGTAAAATATATGGATTATCAAGCTCTGCTGTCATTTTTTGAGTATTTGTAGCAAAATAAGGAGATAGATAACCTCTATCAAATTGCATACCCTCTACAACTTCAAGCTCATCAGTGATCCCTTTTGCTTCTTCTACAGTGATAACTCCATCTTTTCCAACTTTGTCCATAGCATCAGCAATCATATCACCAATATCACTATCACTATTTGCTGAGATTGTAGCAACTTGAGCAATTTGCTCTTTTGTATCTACAATTTTTGAGATTTTTTTAAGCTCACTTAAAATCTGCTCACTTGCTTTATCCATACCTCTTTTTAGTTGCACAGGATTTGCTCCAGCAGTTACATTTCTTAATCCCTCTTGAAAAATAGAATGAGCTAAAACTGTAGCAGTTGTTGTTCCATCACCTGCTTCATCATTTGTATTACTAGCTACCTCTTTTACAAGTTGAGCTCCCATATTTTCTAAAGCATCTTCAAGCTCTATCTCTCTTGCTACACTTACACCATCTTTTGTAATAGCAGGAGATCCAAATGATTTTTGAAGTAATACATTTCTACCTCTTGGTCCCATTGTTACTTTTACTGCATCTGCTAATTTTTTTACACCTATATACAATCTATTTCTTGCATCATCACTAAAATATATCTCTTTTGCCATAATATATTCTCCTTTGTATTTACTTTTTATAATTTATTGATATTTATGATATGACACCAAGTATATCTTTACCTTCTAATACTAGATAATCATCTCCATCTAAACTTAACTCTGTTCCAGCATATCTTCCATACACTACTGTATTTCCAATTTCTATATTTTTTACAAAATCTCCAATAGCCAAAACTTCTGCTTGAGTTGGTTTTTCTTTTGAAGCATTATCTGGAAGGATAATACCACTTGCTGTTGTAGTTTCTGGTTCTTTTACTTTTACAAGAACTCTATCACCTAATGGTTTAAAATTCATATTTCATCCTTTCATAATTTATTTTTGAGTTAATATCACTCAAGTTGATTTTAATATTTAGCACTCATTTAATTTGAGTGCTAGAATTATAGTAAATTTTTAGATTTTTGTCAAGAGAGTTAGCTTAAAATATATTTATTTTTTATCTCTATTACTTATAAATAGGTTTGCTAATATTTATTATTTGTTCAATTTCAAATAGTGATATATTATCAAAATCAATTTCCTCTAGTTTACACAAAATATCAGCTAAAATATCAGCTTGATTGGTTATTTGTTCAAATCCTTTAAAATCATCATCAGTAAGTTCTAAACCAAGCTCTTTTTTTAATGTGCAACCACTTGAAATAGCAGATATTAAAGTAAGTGGTTGTTTCCAATGATGAGATATATTTTTTACCATTTTTAAAATAAGCTCTATTTTTTCCCGTTCATGAATAATATGCTCAATTTTTTCATGATTTTTTTCTAATGCTCTTTTATCTAAATATTTAGTTAAAACTTGTAAAAATTGATCTAGTGATAATGGTTTTAACAAATACCCCTCTATACCTATTTTGATAGCATCTACAAAATATTCAGCTTCATTATGAGCAGAAAATATAAATATTGGTATTTTATTATTTATTTTCAATATATCTTCAGACATTTGCAAACCCATTTTTTACAGGCATATTAATATCAGTAATCACTATATCAATATCACTATTTTCTTCAAAAAGCTCTAACCCCTCTTGACCATTTTTAGCTACAAAAATATTATCAAATAAATTTTGTAATACCAAAAGTGTAGATTCTCTTGTGTCTTTATTATCTTCAACATATAAAAGTTTCATATCTTTTGTATCTTTTATAATATCTTTCATATTAATCATCTTTTTACTCCTGTGATAAATCTATTAATTGAACTATAAACATAGCTCCATTTGTTGTATTTTGGACTGTTATTACCCCACTAATAAATAATATGAAAAATAGAAGTTTTTATCAAAGAAAAAA
>CAJXII010000114.1 GCA_913054415.1 uncultured Arcobacter sp. | reverse complement strand
AAATCACCCTAGAAGAGATATATAAAGCTCCTTATTATAGTTTTACAGGTTCAAAAGAGCTTTATATTAAATATATAGATCAAAAAATATCTATCATAACTGAAAACTAACTATCAAAATGGTATTCATTTTTAAAATTGACATACCGTTTTGCATGAGCTATTAAACCATCCACTTGCTCTTTTGACAAAGTTTTCACAACTTTAGCAGGATTACCTAAAATTAAACTATGTGGTGGAAAAACTTTATTGCTTGTTACAAGTGAATGAGCTCCTACAATACTACCTTCACCTATAATTGCACCATCTAAAATAGTAGCGCTCATACCTATTAAACAACCATTTTCTATCGTGCAACCATGAAGCATAACTTTATGACCTATTGTTACATCATCCCCTATAATAGTTGGATTTCCATCACTCATATCATCTTTTTTGTAATGTGTTACATGGATCATTGATAGATCTTGAATAGATGTTCTTTTACCTATTCTTATTTTATGAACATCGCCACGGATAACTGTTCCAAACCATATTGAGCTATCTTTACCTATTTTGACATTTCCAATCACATCAGCACTAGGAGCAATCCAAGCTTTTTTGTGAATTTTTGGATACCATTTTTTAAATTTTAAAATCATTTTATAATTCTCCTTGATGTTCTATAACTACAGGCTCACCATAGTTAGGAACATTATCATAACTAAATACCGCATAGTATTTACCAATTTTTATATTTCCAAAATCATCATAAGTATAATTATCACTTCCTGCATATATTTTTACACCATCAAGATGATTTTTTGGTTTATGAAATCTATTTCTTACCACATATACCCCTACAAAATCTTTATCGCTAGGATTTTCCCATGTGATTTTTACTTTATTTTTATCTATAGATGAACATAGATTAGATATCTGTGCAACAGGCTCTTTTCTTCTTATGATATATTTTACAACAAGTTTAACACTATTGTCATTATCTTTGCCATACCAATCTACAATATGATTTTTAATATCAGATGAAGTTGGTTTGATGATAAATTTTGCACATTTTTTATCTTTGTGTATATCCTCTAAAGCAAGGCAAGAGTAGTGATCAAATAAAAATTTATGAGTTTTTGTTTTTTGTATATCTGCTCTACTTACTTCATACCCTATATATTCTATCCTTTGTCTATCTTTTATAGCATCATAAGTGATATCATCAGATATATCAACAAACTCAATATTATATCTAATATCCTGCTTTGTTTTGGTTGCTTTTTTATTTTTGATCTGTATATAACTATGGGTAATAATTGTTTCTTTTGGATTAGGTAAAGAATCTAAATTAAACTCCATTAAACCATATATTTTATTGTTTGAACTATCAAATCCACATATTAATTGATCTTGATTGATACCATCCATTGAAACAGAAGCTATAGTTGAAGCTTCGATTGTCACAGTTTGTGCAGGTATAGTATATTTTATATCTATATTTGGCCTATATAAAAGCCCACCACCAAATGGACCATAACCCAAATCAAACATCATCATCTGAGAATCTCTACCTTCTGGTAGTTTTGTAGGTCCAGATATTTTAAATATCACTTTTTTCTCTTTTAGTTGCTGTTGTAAAATTGATTTTTCAGTGCTATTAAAATCCCAATGACTCCATTTACCCTGAGTTAGTTGCTCTGATGGGATACTTTGACCCAATGTTTCTATGATTTTTGCATTTGATATTTGCTCATAATCTGTTAAATCAGATACACTTCTATTATCCACAAAAGAGATAGACCACTCTCCATATTTTTCTATTTTGGCATTTACACGATTTAGTGGATATAGTGAAATTCTAACATCTTTTATAATAGCATTACTAGGGATACTATCAAGATTAAATCCCATAACCCCATAGCTTATCCCTTTTGTTTCATTTACACCAATAAATAAAGAGTTAAGTCCAAAATGTTTTCGATTTGTTTCTATAAGCTTACTTGCTACATATCCTACATCATTTGGATTTGGAAACAATGTTTTACTAAATTCATCAGATTCTAGTAGTGTTTTGATCTTTGTTTTTGGAGCAAAAGGGGATTTGACTCTTGTAAGATTATTAACTGCTCTTATGTAGTAATAATATGCTGTTCCACTTTGAAGCTGAATATCCCTAAAAGTGGTATCATAAGTTTCAGCTATCAAATTAGAACAATTACAAGCCTCTTTATTTTGTGTATTTCTAAATATTTGAAAATATATATCTTTTTTGCACTCATAATCCCAAGATAGTGTTACCTCATTTGAGCTATAAGATTTGATATGAAAGTTAGTTACCCTTTTTGGAGCTTGTTTTGAGTAGTTTTGTGCTTCACCTAAAGTTTTTAACAATGCTGGTATATTTTCATCTATACTCTCTTGCATATTTTGCATAAAATCTGGTATATTTCTAGTCCCTACTTCCACTACAGCTGCTATAATTCCACGACTATAATAATACTCTCTTCCACTTCCACTTATAAGTTTTGTAGGTGGTTTACCTCTGTGGATACCATATTTTCGCCCTGTTACTTTATGGATCTCATAATTCATATTTGCACATATTGTATTTAGATCTGTTCCATCTATCTCTTGTTCGTGAGTAAATTTATGTGCAGGGAAAAATACATTTCCTTGTGAATGATAATCAAGAGCTATAGTGATATTGTTTTTATTGTCAACAAAATTTTTGATACTTAAAGTTTCAGGTTCACTAAAAGGTTTTGGGCCACTATATACATTTGATCCTGTAGATGTAGATTTTCGATAACCTACACTAAAATTACGATTTAGATCAACTCCAAAAGTTCCATCTTTGTTATCTCTTCTATTTTTTCTCCAAAAAGAGAAATGAGTTCTACTATATTCAAAACCATCAGGGTTAAGACAAGGAACTACATAAAGAGTATTTTTTGTGAGAGTTTTTAAAACTTTTGGATTTGAACTATAATTTTTAAGTAAAAAATCTATAAAAGCAACCGATAGTTCATTGCCTATCCACTCTCTAGCATGGATAGTTCCTGTTAATAACATTGCTGGTTTTAGATCTGCATTTTGCACATTTAGAGATATTGTAGCAAGTAATATATCTCTATTCTCCCAAGTTTTTCCTATAGATTGCACACTTATAATATCAGGATAATTTTTTACACAATCATAAAGAAAATCACAAGTTTGTTGATAAGATTTGTATTGTTGTTTCATATAAAATAGATCCAATAAATAGTAGTTTTACCTACTATTTATCTTCTCCTTTAAATTCAGCCCAAACAACTTCTATTTTTTTGATAAGTTTTTTTGTGATACCTTTTATATTTAAAAGTATAGAAGCAGATTGATCTAAAACACCAATAACTTCTTGTGTTCCACCCATTTGTTCTATAATATCATCAAATTTTTTAGGTCCTAAACCATTAACTGAAGTTAAAATTTGTTTTAACTCTTTTTTAGTAATTTGTGTAGTAGTTTGAGTTATTTGAGCATCTTCATTGCAAGAAGCTGGAAGCTGCTCATTTTTTAGATTTGGCACTTTCATAGATTTGATAGATTTTAAGGCAAATCTATCTTGATAGTTCCATTTTTCACTAGGCCACTCTTCACTCCATCTTCTTGTTACTTTATAGATTTTATATTTGCTATCTAATTGATGAAAATAAACAGTTTTTTTACCATAAAGTTTCTTTTTATTTCCAAAATATGCTCCATCATAGCTAGAGTTATATTTTCCAAATGTGATATGTCTCATAGTTCGTAATAGATCTGGGCTAATTTTACCTAACTCTTCCCAGTTAAACATAGGTATATGTGGTAATCTAAATCTGGCATCACTTAGAAGCCACATCAAATATTGCCCTATCCAATCTCTAATATATGGAAATGCAGCAAATGCTGTAGCACACTCTAAAATTCGCACTTTACCATCTTTGCCATAAGCTACATCACAAGCCCAATATTCTGCTTTTGCAGCTTTACTTACTTTGACAGCTAGATCCAATACACTTTTGGGAACATCCATATAATCCATAGATCCACCTTGACTAGTATTTGTAAGCCATTCCCCTTCTGGAGCTCTTCTCCAAAATGCACATACTGGTTTATGCCCTATTAACATCACTCTAATATCTGCTTCCATAGGAACAAAATCTTGAAAATACATAGGATGATATTTTTTCTCATCAAATAATGCTTTTGCCTCTTTGTAGCTATCAACTTTATGGACAAAATAACCACCATAATTACTTGGACCATAAGATTTTTTTACTATCTTTGGATATTGAGTTTTTTTCAAAAACTTATAGGCATTTTCTCTATTGTAATAGATATATGTTTTTGGTATTGGTAAACCATATTTCCAAGCAAATCGTGTAACATTTTCTTTTGATTTATTTGAAAATTGTGTATCAAGAGATGGGATAAATCTTACATTTGGTAACTCTCCAGCTATTTGTCTAAAAGTTTCATAAGCAGTTGCTGGAATATTACCTATTAAAACATCTATTTTTTTCTTTTTTACCTCTTTGATAAATCTATCTTTATCATCTCCCCAATGATAAGTTACAGTTTCTATTTTGTTTGGCCACCCTTTGAAATTTGAATGATCAAAAAATCTTAAAACATAATCCATATACAAAAAACCAAGTTTTGGTAAATCTTTATTTTTTAGTGCCATATTTTTTCCTTATATATTTTTCATCATTATAGCAAAAATAGTTTTAAGTGCTAATTTATTTTTATATTTTATTTGTTAGTAAAGTAACTTAACTTTCGCACCAAATATTTACAAGAAATATCTCTAAATAACCACATTT
>CAJXII010000113.1 GCA_913054415.1 uncultured Arcobacter sp. | reverse complement strand
TAAATGTGGTGATTTAGAGATATTTCTTGTAAATATTTGGTGCGAAAGTTAAGTTTATAAGTTGTGGCACATAAAAGAGTTATATCAAATTCTTCAAGTAATCTATCTTGAATAAGTTTAGCAAATAGCAAGTTGTCTTCAACTAATAAAATAGTTCTTTTCATAATCTATTTAGCCTTTATTTTATATATGCTTTGATAATTTTTTGTGTTTTTAATGGCCTATCTCCACCGTATCTACCGTTTGTTCGGACATTTTCAAGTTTTTTTACTACTACCATACTTTGTTTATCTTTAACATATCCAAAAATTGTATGATGTCCATTTAGCCATGGTGTTTCAACAGTTGTGATAAAAAATTGACTACCATTTGTATTTGGACCAGCATTTGCCATAGCTAAAATTCCTGGTCTATTAAACATAGCATCACTACTAAATTCATCTTTAAATGGTTTGTGCCAAATAGATTCTCCACCTCTTCCTGTTCCTGTAGGATCTCCACCTTGAATCATAAAGTTTTTGATAATTCTATGAAAAATAAGTCCATTGTAGTATCCATTTTTTATATGCGTGATAAAATTTTCTACTGCTAGTGGTGCTACTTTAGGTAATAATACCAAATCGATTTTTCCTTGAGTCGTTTCAAGTATAACTTCGGGATTTTTATTTTGGTTTGTAACTGCAAATAAAGAGTTGATCAATAATAAAATCAGTAGTAGTTTTTTCATTGGCTATCCTTTTTTTAATTCGTGCAATTATATCTAAAATCGTATAAAATTAATAAATGATAAATACTATAATTTAAAAAAGTGTGGGTTCTTGAAGTATTTTGATTTTGAATCTTTTTCTATGCAAATGGCTATATCCATATTGTTTGATAGCTTCAATATGTGCTTTTGTCCCATATCCTTTGTGTTTGTCAAAATTATATTGTGGATATTTTGAAGCGATATTACACATAAATCTATCACGACTCACTTTTGCTAAAATAGATGCAGCACTTACTTCACTTATAGTTGCATCTGCTTTTATTTTATGTTGTAGATTGGTAATACCAAATGAACTATTTCCATCCATAAGATAAGTTGTAGTTTGAAGATTTTTGATTATCTCTAAAATAGAATCTTTAATAGCTTTGGTTAACCCAACTTCATCAATAGTTTGATTGTCAGTAAAAACAATATGGTATTTTGAATTTTGTTGAATTATATCAAAAAGCTCTTCTCTTTTTTTTGCTGTTAGTTTTTTGGAATCATTTAGACCATCAATATCTTTTAGCAGTATCACACCAGCTACTACTAAAGGACCTGCTAAAGGACCTCTTCCTGCTTCATCTATACCACAAAGATCTTTTATCATGCTGACTCATTTTTTATTTGGCAAATATTATCTGACTTGCTAAAATCTATAAGCTCTTCTGCTGTAGTGATATCTAAAGGTAGATGATCGATACAATATTTTAAAATAATTTGACTACTTAAAGCATCGCTGTAAGCTCTATGATGATCTTTGAGATCTATATTTAGCAACTCTTTTAGATATTGTAAACCATATCTTGTAGTAGGAATAACTCTTTTTGATAAATCTATTGTGCATAGTTTACGATTCTGAAGTTTGCCTAGGTCAAAAAGATTTAAACTATCACTTATAAATCTATAATCAAAACTAATATCATGGGCGACAAATATATCATCTTCCAAAAATATTTTAAACTCTTCTAAAACTGTTTTCAATAAAGGAGCATCTTTTAACATCTCTTCAGTAATAGATGTTAGTTCTTGCACTTTTGGTGGTATATTAATACCATTGATTAGCGATGAATAGCTATCTATAATTTGACCATTTTGATATTTGATAGCACCTATTTCTATAATTTGCCCATCTGTTACTTTACCTGCTGTTGTTTCAATATCAACAATACAAAAAGTTTGATCTTTGATCTGAGTATGGTTGGTTTTGAGATAAACTATATCATCTTTTATCTCTAGTGGAAAACCATTTGATATAAGTAGTTCTATCTCCAAATCTATATCATCATAAAATCTATCATAATTACCTAAAACAGATCTAAAAGTGGTGAGTTTTAAAGGTGATTTTTTTAGTTTGTGTGTGATTTTATTTAAGTAGCTCATCGACTGCTTTACAAAATTTGTTCATCTTTTTTTTGCTTTTGATCCCTTTTGATTTCTCTACACCACTACTAACATCAACACCATAAAAATCAAAGCCTTGCAACTCTTTTAGATTTTTATGATTTAATCCACCAGCTAGAATAATTTTGGAACAATCAATATCTTTAAACCAATCTAAGTTTAATCTTTTTCCTTCTCCACCATATTGCTCTACAAAAGCATCTACTAAGATATATTGATCTTGATATTTTAATATATCATCTTTTGATTTGGCTCTTACAACTTTGATATGTCTAGTTTGAAGTGAGTTAAAAAAATGCTCATTTGCTTCAAAATGTATCTGTGCTATATCTACACCTGATCTTCTACATATAAAATCAACTTGTGTTGCATATAGATTAACAAATAATCCAATAGTTTGGACAAATGGTGGCAGTTGATCTATGATTTTTTTTGCTTGAGTTGGTTCTATATATCGTGGTGATTTCTCATAAAATATAAACCCCAAAGCATTGGCACCAGCTTCTATAGCATTAAGTGCATCTTGCAGATTTGTGATACCACATATTTTGATTTTCATATTATTTTAAAGACTCTATCGCTTCTTTGTAGTTGTCACTACCATATACATAGCTTCCTGCTACTACAATATTGGCTCCTGCTTCTTTTAGTGCAGTTATATTTTGATTGTTTACACCACCATCAATCTCTATTAAACAATCTGGATTGTGTTGGTTAATTAAACTTTTTAGTTTTTTAGTTTTTTCCACAACTGTTGAGATAAATTTTTGCCCACCAAATCCTGGATTTACTGACATCAAAAGCACCATATCAAGATCTTGAAGTAGATATTCTATATCTTCTGGACGACTATGTGGATTTAATACAATAGCAGGTTTGATATCAAGTGATCTTATTTTTTGTATCAATCTGTGAGGATGTTTTTCTTGTTCTATATGAAATGAGATATATTCTGGTTTGAGATGACTAAAAAGATCTACAAAAAAACTATTATTCTCCACCATAAGATGAATATCTAAAGGTTTTGTAGCTACTTTTGCTACAGCATCTACAACAACAGGTCCAATAGTAAGATTTGGAACAAAATGCCCATCCATCACATCAACATGCACAAGATCACAACCAGCTTCACAAATAGCTATAATCTCATCATTTAGTTTTCCAAAATCTGCACTTAAAATACTTGGTGCTACTAACATAATAATATCCTATTTACCTAATCTTTTATCTCTTTGTTGCTCTTGCTCTTTATAAAGTGTAGCACACCCTAAAGATAACTCTCTTACTCTTAAAATATAGTTTTGTCTTTGAGTTTGACTTATAGCTTTTCTTGCATCAAGTGTATTGAAAACATGACTTGCCATCATACATTGATCATAAGCTGGAAGTGGTAGTCCTTTTTCAAGACAAACTTTACATTCAGCAAAATGCTCATCAAAATGTCTAAAAAGCATATCTGTATTTGCTACTTCAAAATTATATTTGCTAAATTCAACTTCACTTTCAAAATGTATATCTTTGTAAGTTGTTGTTCCAAATTCATTTTTATTCCAAACTATATCAAAAATATTATCCACACCTTGTAGATACATAGCCAATCTTTCAGTTCCATAGGTAACTTCAACTGCCACAGGATCACATGCGATTCCACCTACTTGTTGAAAATATGTAAATTGAGTAACCTCCATACCATCAAGCCAAACTTCCCATCCAAGTCCCCAAGCTCCTAATGTTGGTGATTCCCAATTATCCTCTACAAATCTAATATCGTGTTTGCTTAAATCTAATCCTAAATACTCTAAAGATTTTAAATAAAGATCTTGAATATTATCAGGGCTTGGTTTGATAAGTGCTTGAAATTGATAATAACTTCCCAATCTATTTGGATTCTCACCATATCTTCCATCAGTAGGTCTTCTACTTGGTGCTACATAAGCTACACTCCAAGGACGACTATCTAAACTTCTAAGTAGTGTTGCTGGGTGAAATGTTCCAGCACCTGCAGGTATATCATAAGGTTGAACTATATTACATCCTTGATTTGCCCAAAATTCTTGTAATTTTAAAAGTAATTGACTAAAAGTTATCATATTATATTAATACCTCGATCTCTCTACTATCGTTTACGACTTTTTTCTCTTTTACAGCTCTATCTTCTGTAAGTTTTGTAGCTAATTCTTTATCCGTAATTGCTAATATTTGCATAGCAAGATAAGCACTATTTACAGCTCCAGCTTTACCTAAAGCAACAGTAGCTACAGGCATACCCGCTGGCATCTGCACAGTTGAAAGCATAGCATCCATACCATCCATAGCACCACCTTTCATAGGCACACCAATTATAGGTTTTGTAGTTCCAGCAGCCAAAGCACCAGCTAGATGTGCTGCCATACCAGCAGCTGCAATAAATACTTTTGCACCTTTTTTCTCTGCTTCTTTTATATACTTTTTAGTTCTATTGGGACTTCTATGTGCTGAACTTATTATTAGTTCATATTTTACTTGAAATTGTTCTAATGTTTCAGCACAATACTTCATCACATCATAATCACTTTTGCTACCCATTATTATCGATACAAAATCCATAAAATTCCTTTAATTATAAATAATTTAGCATTATATCTAAAAAATGCTTATTCTCTTCTAATCAAATTATTTTGTAAATTTCAAATATTATAATACT
>CAJXII010000112.1 GCA_913054415.1 uncultured Arcobacter sp. | reverse complement strand
ATAAAGAACTACACTAAAGCTATGAAATTGTTCATTGTGCAGTGGTCTCATAATATGTTTATCTTAAATTAGATACAATATATCTATGAATAAAAATATAAATAAAAAAGTGGAGTTACTATCTCCAGCTGGAAATTTAGAAAAATTAAAAATAGCATTTGCTTATGGAGCTGATGCAGTATATGGTGGGGTGAGCCATTTTTCACTTCGTATTAGAAGTGGAAAAGAGTTCACTTTTGAGACTTTTCAAGAGGGTATTGATTATGCTCACTCAATAGGTAAAAAAGTCTATGTTACAATAAATGGATTCCCTTTTAATTCACAAATAGAACTTCTTAAAAAACATATACAAAATGTAGCCAAAATGAAACCAGATGCTCTTATAGTAGCAACCCCTGGTGTTATAGCACTTTGTAAAGAGTATGCACCAAATATTCCTATCCATCTTTCAACTCAAGCAAATGTTATGAACTATCTTGATGCAAAAGTTTATTATGATATGGGTGTAAGAAGAATAATAGCTGCAAGAGAGATAAGTTTAAAAGATGTTGAACAGATCAAAAAGATGTTGCCTGATCTTGAAATTGAGATATTTGTGCATGGTTCTATGTGTTTTGCTTATAGTGGAAGATGTCTAGTAAGTGCTGTGCAAATGGGAAGAGTGCCAAATCGTGGAAGTTGTGCTAATGATTGTAGATTTGAATATACTCTTTATGCTGGAAATGAAGAGCATGGGACACTTTTTAAACTTGAGGAACAACCAGAAGTTGGAACATATATTTTCAATGCAAAAGATATGAACTTAGCTAGTCATATTGATGAAATATTAGCAAGTGGTGCAGTAGATAGTATTAAGATTGAGGGAAGAACAAAATCATCATATTATGCAGCGATCACTGCTTATACTTATAGAATGGCAATAGATGATTTTTATGCTGGGGTATTTGATGCTAACAAATATCAAAAAGAGCTAAATACCACTAAAAATCGTGGATTTACAGATGCTTATTTGATACATAAACCTTTTGAAAAAAACGATACTCAAAATCACGACTATGCTATGAGTAAAGGTAGTTTTGAAGTAGCAGGTCTTGTGCTTGAAAATGAAGAGTATTTTATGTGCAAATATAAAATTTATCCTGGAGATGAGATAGAGATTTTTGCCCCAATAGGTGCAACTATAAACACTATAGACAATGAAATAGGATCTATCTATCAAAAATCTGATGGAAAATATTATATCAAATTTAAACATATTATAACTGAAAATGAAAAAGAGTTAGATAGTGTGCATAGTGGAAATACCAATCCTATTAAACTACCCGCAAAACTTCCATATCTTACTATGTTTAGAGTAGAGACGGATATTCAGGAATAAGGATAAATAATGAAAGAACTACTTAAAATAAACGGTTTTTTATCATATATTTTTGTAGTCTTTCTTAATGCCTTTACAGACTTAGGTCATAAAATCATTATACAAAATAGTGTATTTAAAGTTTATGATGGAAGCGAACAAGTTATATTAACTGCTATTATCAATGCCCTTATGCTACTACCTTTTGTTTTTTTATTTAGTCCATCTGGATTTATAAGTGATAGATATGAAAAACATAAAGTTATGAGAATTGGAGCAATTATTGCTGTAGTTATTACATCTTTTATTACACTATCTTATTATATGGGATGGTTTTGGTTGGCTTTTGGTTTAACTTTAGCTATGGCTACTCAAAGTGCCATATATTCCCCTGCAAAATATGGATATATAAAAGAGCTAGTTGGAAACAAAAACTTAGCTTCAGGAAATGCAGCAGTTCAAGCAACCACAATCGTATCTATACTTTTAGGGATATTTTTTTACTCAATAGGGTTTGAAAAACTACTTCCCTCTATGGATAGATATAGTGCAAATGAGATTTTAAAACTTATAGCACCTTTGGGGTGGTTTTTGATTTTGGGATCATTGCTTGAACTAAAACTTGCTTATTCGCTACCAAATAAAAGTTTTACAATAAATTATAAAGAATTTAGTATCTCTAGCTATATTAAACTAAATTATCTGAAAAAAAATCTAAAAATAATATCTACAAATAAAACTATTTGGTTATCAATAATAGGTTTATCTTTATTTTGGGGATTATCGCAAGTTGTTTTATCAACATTTCCAGCATATATCAAAGAGTATATGAGTATTGAAAATGTAATCATAGTGCAAGGACTTATGGCTTTAAGTGCTATAGGTATTATTATAGGATCTATTATTGCTAGTAAAATTTCAAAAAATTATATAGAAATTGGTATGGTGCCTTTAGGTAGTGTTGGTATCTTTGTATCTATCTTACTTATACCAAATATCACATCACTTTATCTTAGCGGATTTAATTTCTTTATGTTTGGTATTTTTGGTGGATTATTACTTGTGCCACTTAATTCACTAATACAATTTAACTCATCCGATAAAAGATTGGGGCTTGTATTAGCTGGTAATAATTTTATTCAAAATATTACTATGATCGTATTTTTAGGATTAACTGTATTAGCTACAATATTTACTATCAATACTATTGGTATATTTTATATATTAGCTTTTGTAGCTTTTGTTGGAGCTATTTATACTATTTACACATTGCCTCAATCACTTATTAAATTTTTTATATCTACTATTTTATCTATAAGATATAAACTATATGTGCAAGGCTTGGAAAATGTGCCACAGACAAAAGGGGTTTTGCTACTTGGTAATCATATTAGTTGGTTAGATTGGGCATTTGTGCAAATAGCTACTCCTAGACCTATCCATTTTGTTATGGAGAGATCAATATTTGAAAATAAATTTCTAAAACCATTTTTAGAGTTTTTCAAAGTGATACCAATATCAGCAAAAGGTGGGAGACGATCACTTGAGATCGTAACACAATACTTAAACAAAGGGGAAGTTGTATGTATTTTTCCAGAAGGAACTATAAGCAGAACAGGTCATCTAGGAGAGTTTAAAAGAGGTTTTGAACTTGCTACAAAAAATGCAAACGGGAAAATTGTCCCTTTTTATATAGGTGGTATGTGGGGAACTAAATTTTCAAGATCCCATATAGATTTTAAATCAATCAAAGAAAATAAATTTACAAAGGATGTCAGAATGTCATTTGCCAAACCAGAAGATATCAACACAACAGCAAAAGATGTAAAACAAAGTGTTTTTGAATTATCAGTTGATAGCTGGAATCAATATATTAAAAATTTTAAAAGTTTAGATGATATCTATATAGATACTATCAAACGAAAAGGTAACGATATAGCAATAGTAGATTCAACTACAGGTGATGAATATTCATACTATAAAATGCTTACAACAAATATATTGTTTAAAAAAATTATACAACAATATGACCAACAAAATATAGGATTGCTTCTTCCTACTACAACTATTGGTGCTATACTAAATATGTCAGTTATACTAAGTGGCAAAACAGTAGTAAATCTAAACTATACATCATCAAGTGATGCTATAAAAAGTGCAGTTCAACAAGCAAATATCAAAACAATATTTAGCTCAAAAAGATTTATCAAAAAGCTAAAAGATAAAGGTGTAGATATAGAAACTATTTTACCTAAAGATACTGTTACTATCATATATTTAGAGGATCTTAAAAAACAGATCTCAAAATTTGATGCTATTAAAACTTATGCTTTTATCAGATTTGCACCTACATTTTTAGTAAAAAAACTATATCAAACATCTAACACTCTTGATACAACTGCAGCTATACTTTTTAGTAGTGGAAGTGAAGGAGATCCAAAAGGTGTGATGTTAAGTCATAAAAATCTAATAGCGAATATCAAGCAAATATCAGAGATGTTAAATGCTACAGGTAAAGAGGTATTTTTAGGAAGTCTTCCAATTTTCCATGCTTTTGGATTAACTGTTACTACACTATTACCTATGGTTGAAGGTATCAAAGCGATATTTCATCCAGATCCTACTGATGCTGTTGGTATTGGTAAAGCTGTAGCAAAATATAGGGTAACTTTTATGGTTGCTACTGCAACATTTATTAGGCTTTATACAAAAAATAGAAAATTAACACCTATTATGTTTGAGAGTTTAGAGCTTATCTTCTCTGGCGCTGAAAAACTAAATCCTGATGTTGCTATGCACTTTAAACAAAAATTTGGAAAAGATATATTAGAAGGGTATGGAGCTACAGAGTGTTCCCCTCTTATATCTGCTAATATCCCTAGTGCTTTGGATACTTCATATTGGCAAACACAAATTGGAACAAAACAAGGCACAGTTGGTATGCCATTACCTGGTTGTGCCATTAAGATTGTAGATCCTCAAACTTTTGAAGAGTTACCTATTGGCGAAGATGGTTTGATTATAGTTGCAGGTCCAAATATAATGAAAGGATATCTAAACAATCCAGAAAAAACAAAAAGTGTTTTAGTTCAGATTGATGATAAACTATGGTATCAAACAGGTGATAAAGGGCATATTGATGATGATGGATTTATTACTATTGTAGATAGATATTCAAGATTTGCAAAACTAGGTGGAGAGATGATAAGTTTAACTGCTGTTGAAAATCAAATCTATGATTTTTTACAAGATGATGAGATTAAACTTGTATGTGTAAATATCCCTGATGATAAAAAAGGGGAAAAGATAGTTTTAGTTATCACTAAACAGATCGACAATCTAAAACAAGATCTTTTAAAATCAGGAATTAACCCTCTATATATACCATCAGATATAAAAGTTATAGAGGATATCCCAATACTAGGGACAGGAAAAGTAGATTTCAAAACTACAAAACAGATTATCTTAGATAATTTAGATCAATAAAGGCTATATTATGTTTAAGTCAAAATTACTTAACTTTCGCACCAAATATTTACAAGAAATATCTCTAAATAACCACATTT
>CAJXII010000111.1 GCA_913054415.1 uncultured Arcobacter sp. | reverse complement strand
ATAATTTTAATATCTAATTTCATAAGTGGTATTATATCATAATTTAGATACAATACTACAAATTTTTATAGGGGCGAGTAATTGATAACATTAAAAGAAGCATTATTATTATCATCTGATGAGCTACAGACGGTAAAAGATGAACTTAGAGCAAAAATAGATCAAAATAAACAATTAGGTGCTTATGTTGAGCAATTAACCAATCAAGAGATATTAGATATAAGCGATGGGGTGCCTATTGCTATAAAAGATAATATCAATGTTAAAAATAGAGAATTAACTTGTTGTAGTAATATCCTAAAGGGATATATTTCACCTTATGATGCGACAGTTATAGAGAAATTAAAACAAAACAATCTTACACCATTTGGTAGAGCAAATATGGATGAGTTTGCTATGGGAAGTAGCACAGAATCTAGTTGTTTTGGTAAAACATTAAATCCAGTAGATAATGAAAAAATGCCAGGTGGCAGTAGTGGTGGAAGTGCTGCAGCTGTTGCAGCTGGATTAGCTATTGCTGCACTTGGAACAGATACAGGTGGAAGTATTAGACAACCTGCAGCTTATTGTGGTGTAGTTGGTATGAAACCAACTTACGGTAGAGTTAGTAGATATGGAATAGCAGCTTATAGTTCTAGCCTTGATCAATGTGGACCTATTACACAAAATGTCGAAGATGCAGCTATTTTATATGATATTATCTCTGGATATGATCCAAAAGATAGCACAAGTGCAGATGTGGATTATACAAATATTGCTTCAAATCTAAATCCTGACAAAAAACTAACTATTGCTGTAATAGATAACTTTATAGATGAAGCTAGTGATGAGATCAAAGATGCTATATTTAAAACTATAAAACTTTTAGAGGAAGCTGGACATACGATTATTCACAAAAATATGATGGATACTAAAAAACATGTATCATCATATTATGTTGTAGCAACTGCTGAAGCAAGTGCCAACCTAAGTAGATATGATGGGATCAGATATGGTAATCAAGCTCAAGCATCAAATCTAAAAGAGCTATATATCCAAACAAAATCTCAAGGTTTTGGCGATGAAGTTCAAAAAAGAATTATGCTAGGAAGTTTTGTATTAAGTAGTGGTTATTACGATGCTTACTATATAAAAGCTCAAAAAGTAAGACATCTAATCAAAGATGATTTTGAATCAATCTTTCAAGAAGCAGATTTGATACTATCTCCTGTAGCATCAACAACAGCACCAAAATTTGGAGCTTTTAAAAGTTCACTAGAGATGTATCTTAGTGATATCTATACAATCTCAGTAAATTTAGCTGGTATTCCTGCTATCTCATTGCCTGTAGCAAAAGATAGTCAAGGTATGCCAATAGGATTACAACTAATAGGTAAAGCTTATGATGAACAAACATTATTTGATGGTGCAATAAGCTTAGAAAATATTGTAAATTATAAAAACTAAAACAGAAGGAAAATCAATGAGAATTAGAAAAAGAGCATTAACATTTGAAGATGTTTTACTTGTCCCAGCAAAATCTGAAATTTTACCAAAAGAGGTAAAACTAAATACCAAACTTACAAAAGAGATCTCATTAAATATCCCTTTTGTAAGTGCTGCTATGGATACTGTTACTGAATATGAAGCTGCTATTGCTATGGCTAGACTTGGTGGAATTGGGATTATTCATAAAAATATGGATACAAAAACACAAGCTTTACAAGTTAAAAAAGTAAAAAAATCTACAAGTGGTATGATTATAGATCCTATATCTGTAACTCCAGATCAAACACTACAAGATGCTGAAGATCTTATGAGAAGCTACAAAATCTCTGGTGTTCCTGTGGTTGATGAAAATAATATACTTTTGGGTATCCTTACCAATAGAGATATGAGATTTATCAAAGATTTCTCTCAAAAATGTGGTGAAATTATGACTAAAATGCCACTTATTACAGGTGTTGCTGGAACAACTATGGATGAAGCAAGTCAGGCTATGCATAAAAATAAAATAGAAAAACTTCCTATTGTAAATGATGATGGAACTTTAAGAGGACTTATTACTATAAAAGATATTAATAAATTAGTAGAATATCCAAATGCTGCAAAAGATAAGCATGGAAGACTTTTAGTTGGTGCTGCTATTGGTGTCGGTCATCTTGATAGAGCAAAAGAGCTAGTTGAAGCTGGTGTAGATGTGCTTGTGCTAGATTCTGCTCATGGACACTCAAAAGGTATTTTAGACACTGTTGAACTAATCAAAAAAGAACTAGATGTTCAAATAATAGCAGGAAATGTTGCTACAAGTGAAGCGGTAGAGGATCTTATAAAATGTGGTGCTGATGCTGTAAAAGTTGGTATTGGACCTGGATCTATATGCACCACTAGAATTGTAGCTGGTGTTGGTGTTCCTCAAATTAGTGCTATTGATGAGTGTGCAGCTATGGGAGCAAAATATGGTGTGCCAATCATTGCAGATGGTGGGATAAAATATAGTGGTGATGTAGCTAAAGCTTTAGCTGTTGGTGCTAGTTGTGTAATGATGGGAAGTGCATTAGCAGGAACAGAAGAATCACCAGGTGATGTGATATTATCTCAAGGTAGAAAATATAAATCATACAGAGGTATGGGTAGCTTAGGAGCTATGACAAAAGGAAGTAGTGATAGATATTTTCAAGAGGGAACTGCATCTGAAAAATTAGTGCCAGAGGGTATTGAGGGGATGGTTCCATATAAAGGTTATATGAGAGAGATTATACATCAATTCATAGGTGGTCTAAGAAGTTCTATGGGTTATCTAGGAAGTTGTGATATTAAAACTTTTCAAGATACTGCTGAGTTTGTGGAGATCACAAGTGCAGGTCTTAAAGAGTCACATGTTCATGATGTTACAATCACAAATGAAGCACCAAACTATCATATCTAATGACTTGGGAAGAGATTTTTAATCAAGAGAGACAAAAAGAGTATTTTAAAAATCTTCAACTCTTTTTAGATCAAGAGTATCAAAATAAAAATATTTTTCCACCAAAAAATAAGATTTTTAATGCTTTTGATCTAACACCATTTGAGCAAATCAAAGTTGTCATCTTAGGGCAAGATCCTTATCATGGTAAAGATCAAGCTCAAGGGTTGGCATTTTCTACACCAGAGCATATTAAAAATCCACCATCTATGGTAAATATTTTAAAAGAGATAAAACAAGAGTTTGATTGTGAATCTAGTTGTAGTAATGGAGATTTAACACCTTGGGCAAAATCTGGAGTTTTACTTATAAATACTATCTTAACTGTTGAAGAATCAAAACCAAAATCTCACTCAAAAAAAGGTTGGGAGATATTTACAGATACTATTATCAAAACTATCTCAGATTATAAACAAAATGTTATTTTTTTACTATGGGGAAATCCATCAATATCTAAGGCAAAACTTATAGATAAATCAAAACATTTTATATTAACTGCTCCACACCCTAGTCCATTATCTGCTTTTCGAGGTTTTTTTGGATCAGATTGTTTCAAACAAACAAACGAGATATTAAAAACTCTAAATAAAGATACTATAAAGTGGTAATATACTACAATACAAAAAATAAAAAAAGCGAAATTATGATGAACAAAATATATAAAATCTTAATCTTAATCTTTATCTTACTAGAAGGAAATCTAATGGCAAAAAACTCTTTACCAAAATATTATGAAACAACTTTGAAAAATGGTCTAAAAGTTGTAGCGATCCCTTTACATAACAAAACAGATGTTATTACAACAGATATATTTTATAAAGTTGGTAGTAGAAATGAAACTATGGGCAAAAGTGGAATAGCTCATATGTTAGAGCATCTAAATTTCAAATCAACCAAACATCTAAAAGCTGGTGAATTTGATAAAATAGTCAAAAATTTTGGTGGAGTTAATAATGCTTCTACAGGATTTGATTATACACACTACTATATCAAGTCTAGTTCAAAAAATCTAAATAGATCACTATCTCTTTTTGCAGAACTTATGCAAAATCTAAGCCTAAAAGATAAAGAGTTTCAACCAGAAAGAGATGTAGTAGCAGAAGAGAGAAGATGGAGAACAGATAATAGCCCTATGGGGTATTTGTATTTTAAACTATTTAACAATACTTTTGTATATCATCCATATCATTGGACACCTATTGGTTTTATGGATGATATTCAAAGTTGGAGTATTGATGATATTAAAAAATTCCATAAAAAATATTACACTCCAAACAATGCTGTTATAGTAGTAGCTGGAGATATTACAAAAGATGAAGTATTTAAGTATGCTAAAAAAGAGTTTGAAAATATAAAAAATCCAAAAAATAATATTATAAAACCTATACATACAAAAGAGCCAAAACAAGATGGTGAAAAAAATATTATTATCCATAAAGATTCACAAGTTCAAATGTTAGCTATAGCATATCATATTCCAAATTTTCAACATAAAGATCAAGTAGCACTATCAGCATTAAGTGAATTACTTACAAGTGGAAAAAGTAGTATCTTAAACAATATCCTAATAGATAAAAAACAATTAGTAAATACAATCTACGGATATAATATGGAACAAAAAGATCCTAGTATATTTATGTTTTTAGTTGTTTGTAACCCAACAGTTCAAGCAACAAAAGTTAAAAAAGAGATTTTAAAACAAATAGATCTTATCAAAAAAGGTAATGTTACTCAAGCTCAATTAGATAAAATTAAGATCAATACAAAAGCTGATTTTATATATTCACTAGAAAGCTCAAGTAGTGTAGCAAATCTTTATGGTAGCTATCTTGCAAAAGGGGATTTAAAACCTCTTTTAAATTATGAAGAAAATATTAACAATCTAAAAATTCAAGATATAGTAGATGTAGCTAAAAAATATTTTACAAAAGATAATTCAACCACGGTTATATTAAAAAAATAGTTATAACCTTGCTATATCAATTTATTAAATCAATAT
>CAJXII010000110.1 GCA_913054415.1 uncultured Arcobacter sp. | reverse complement strand
TTATAGAGTAATTTGGCTTGTTGTCTAATTGGGTATGGATTTATTAGGGATAATAAATTTAATAAATAAAAGAATTAGTACAAAAATAATTTTTGCTATGTTTATACTTATGACACTTAGTAGTTTTGCGGTTTTATACTCAACAGTAACTAAAGTTAGAAATAGTAATCTAGTTACAACAAAGCAAAATCTAGCTATGTTAAATACAGCGATTTTTCAAAGTTTGAGAAATGCTATGAATACAGGTGATCCTGAACAGATATCTAAAGCTGAAAAAGAAGCAGCACATATTAAAGGTGTCAAAAAGTTACTTATTGCAAAGAGTAAGGGACTAATAGAATTATATGATCCTACTGATAAATTTACTACAAATCCAAAAATATTAAATGTATTTAAATCAAAAAAGATTAATGTTATAGAATCAGATGATCAAAATGGGCATAATATTCAAATGATAAAACCAATGATAGCTACAAAAGATTGTCTTATGTGTCATACTAATCAAAATATTGGAGATGTGATTGGGGTAATGGATTTAACATTTTCACTTGATGAATCAGATGATAGTTTAAAAAGTATTATTATAAATATTATGATTGCATCTACTATTTTAGGGTGGATTACTATTATAATTATCTATTTTATTGTCCGAAGAGCAACAAAGCCAATAGATGGTTTACGAGATGGATTTTTAAAACTTATTAACTCATCATCTAATGATACAAATTTAAAGCTAGATATTACTACAAAAGATGAGATAGGTGAAGTTGCTACATTATTTAATCAATATATGGACAAAGTTTATGAAGGTCTTAGACAAGATGAACTTGTGATAAATGAAACAAATGATATCTTAAAAAAAGTTGCAAATGGATTTTTTGTATATCAAGTTGAATCAACTGCATCAAATCCACATGTTGAAGATATGAAAAATAATCTTAATTTTATGATTAAACATTTAAAAAGTATTTTGGATAAAATAAATTTAACACTAAGAGAGTATAGTAGATCAAATTATGAACATAAGATTGATGATAGAGGAATTTATGGCGATTTAGGTGCAGTTACAGCAGGTATTAAATTAGTTGGTAATAATACATCAGAAATTTTAGCTATGATTTTAAATACTGGAGATAAACTAAAAGATAATACTCAAATATTATCAGAATCTGCTAATAATCTTTCTTTATCTGTTGAAGCACAAGCACAATCAGGTAAGAAAACAACACAATCTCTTGATAATATAACACATATTATAAAAGAAAATACCGAAAATACAGTGCAGATGTCACATCTAGCTAGTAAAGTGACAGTATCAGCAAATGAGGGTAAAAAACTTGCTGGTTCTACAGTAACAGCAATGGAAGATATTGCACAACAAGTTACATCTATAAATGATGCAATTACTGTAATAGATCAAATAGCATTTCAAACAAATATTTTATCTCTTAATGCTGCAGTAGAAGCTGCAACAGCTGGAGAAGCAGGAAAAGGTTTTGCTGTTGTTGCTCAAGAGGTTAGAAACCTAGCGAATAGATCTGCACAAGCTGCAAATGAGATAAAAGCCATAGTTGAAACTGCAACAACAAAAGCAAATGATGGTAAACATATAGCAAATAATATGATAGATGGGTTTAATCATCTAAATGATGATATCTCAAATACTATTACTTTGATAAATAGTGTTTCAAAATTATCAAAAGAGCAAGAACAATCAATTATCAATATTAATGTAGCTGTTGCAAAGATGGATCGTTCGACCAAAGATAATGCAAGTGTATCTAAAAATATATCTAATATGTCAAGTGATATTGAACATATGTCAGAAAATCTTGTAAATGCAGCATCAAATGCTAGTTTTCTACAAGAGACAAGAAAACAAGTGTGTAATGTAGAATTAATCTATGAAATATCTAATTTAAAAGTTGCACTTTTAGATTATAAAGATAAAGTATATGCACAATTAGCAGATAAAACTTTTTCTAAAGTTGATAGATTTACTAAACTTGATACATGGCTTGATGAATATGAAAATAAACATAGTGATGCAAATAGTGAATTAATTCAAACATTAAAAGCAATGAATAGTAGTTTATATGATTATCTAAATAGTTTATTGGAAGCTTGTGTAAACAATAATAATAATGATTCTATAAATGAATTTGCGAAAAAAGTAGAGATAGAATCTATGAGAATATTTGGAACATTAAATAAAATTAAAGAAGATAATTGTAAAAATAAAGGTAACAATAATGGATAATTTAGAGAAACAACAAGTATTTGATTTAGCTTGTAATCTAGTAGAAGATTCAGAAAAATTTTCAAATGAGGTTATGAATCATCTTGATGTAATACTTCAATCAGTAGAGAATTTAAAAAGTAGTAAAAATTTACATAAAGATATAGATAATATTATAAATAGTATTATGCTTACTATGGAATCTATGCAATCACAAGATATACATAGACAAAAGATAGAAAGGATTGCTAATACAATTGATCCACAAAATACAAAATTTGCTAGAGCTAAACATATAGATGGTGATGATTATGAAGATAAAGTAAGTGATGATGAACTAGAAGCATTAATAGCAGCTGCTAATAGTTAATACTAACTATTTGACATCTGCAAATTTATCTCTTATAGTTAATATCTCATCAAGATGATCAAAAAATATATCTATTAGTTGAGGATCAAATTGTTTACCTCTTTCCTCTTTAAATAGTTTAAAAATTTTATCATCATCCCAAGCTTCTTTATAAACTCTTTTGCTTCCAAGTGCATCAAATACATCAGCAACTGCTGTAATTCTACCAAAAATATGTATTTCTTCTGCTTTTAAGCCTTGTGGATAACCTTTACCATCCCATCTTTCGTGGTGTTGGTACGCAACAATTGCAGCAGTATTTAAAATAGGTCTTTTAGAGTGTTTAAGCATATTGTAGCCTAACTGGGCATGTGTTTTCATCACCTCAAACTCTTCAGGTGTAAATCGTGCTGGTTTTTTTAATATATTATCTGGAATACCAACTTTTCCTATATCATGCATAGGACTTGCAGTTCGTAACAATTCAGCTTCATCTTCACTTAATCCATATCCAAGAGCTAAAATTTTAGAATATTCAGCTACCCTTTTTACATGGTTACCTGTCTCTTTACTCCTAGTTTCACCAATAGATCCCATAGTAAAAACAACCTCTTTTTGGGTATCTGTTATCTCTTCATTTAGGTCTCTAATCTCTTTTAGACCATCTTCTATCATATCTTCAAGATTGTTTTGATAATCATATAACTCTTTTTCATTTTGATCTAAGATATTAACAAAATAGTTTGATATTTGAGATATAAATAATATCCCTATAATAATACTAGATTTTGTAGTTGAATTAAAATCTAAATGGTAATATTTGTTAATTGTAAATAGTATAATAATAGATGCTATTGCTGTAAGATGACCAATTTTTCTACCACCTACATAATATGCTATCATGATGGTAAAGAAATACCACATAATTCTGATTTCACTTTCTGGATATATAACCATCGTAATCGTAAAAACTGTCAATGCAAGTATTAAGACAATATATAACATAATAGTATCATCTCTACCATATTTAACAGATTTGGAACTAAAATATAAAAGTATTGTATTACAAACAGCATATATACTCATAAGTTCAAATCTATAATCTATATGTTCAGTAATACCAAAATAATCAGTGAATGCTAAAAGTATAGAATAAACTAAACTCAGAAGGATAACCAACCTAAGTAGTTTAACTTTTTTTAAACTAAAAGTTGAATTTGCATATTTGTTTTCTTTGTTAAAATCCAAAAAATCTTTGATTTTCATACTAGATCCAATCTGCTATCATAATACCAAAACTTATTCTTTGGATTTTAACATCATAATCAATTAAACTCTCTCCGTAACCATTAAAATATCTTATGAAAAATTTTAGATTTTGATTAATTGATGGAAGTGTAAGATCAACCCTTATATTTCCTAAATTGGGATCATAATCAAAAAGATTTGTTTGATAATATAATCCTATATTGAATTTATCACTTTTATATTTTACAAAGTATCTTTGAGCACCTATATATTTTACTAAGTGTTTGTTATCATTTCCTTCTGTTTCATTTGGTGCAACTTTGTCCTTTTCATCCCATCTATCCCAAAAATTAAGACCATAAAAGATATTTTCATGTTGTAATAAAAAAAACATTTCAGTTCTATTCCAGCTTCTTGATTTTCCTACATCTTGACCATTTGATTGATGAATAAAAGATAGTCTTGTAATTTTTAAAGTTGATTCACCTAATCTTTTATCGGGATGCCACTCTAAAAATAGTTCTGGTTGATAGTTGGTCTCTCTAAATGGTGAAGAGTGCTTTGTATCATAGACTTGCCAATATGAGTTTTGGGTATATGCTGTAAATAGATCAGCACCTGTATTTAAAAAATTACCATATAAAGGCACTTTTATACTTAATTGAAATTGTGCTTCATTATGATCTCTTTTGTAATCTTTACTTGGATCTCTGATTCCATCTTTCCAATGTTTTTCAACTAAATTATTTGGACTATAACAATCAAGAAGCATATAATTTTCATAATGACCCATAATATTATATTTATATTTTTTCTTATTTACTTTATCATTAAATTTTATATTTTTAAGATAATCACTAATATTATTTAATTTAATATCGTTAGTGACATTTGAATCTAAGGATTGTTGGATAGTAGCAAAAAGATCTTCACTAAAAGTATGTTTAGTCTCTTGTGTATCTGTTGGTTTTGCAAGTAGTGATAAGCAAATAAATAATAGTA
The DNA here is from genome assembly GCA_913054415.1 of uncultured Arcobacter sp. GTDB lineage: Bacteria > Campylobacterota > Campylobacteria > Campylobacterales > Arcobacteraceae > CAJXII01. The sequence continues at coordinate 126 of CAJXII010000110.1, read as the reverse complement.
AAATTAAAATCTTTTTCATTATAAACTCCATAAGTTTAATATAGTGATAATTTTAACATTATTTTAATAAAATAACCCAAATAAATCCATAATATAAAATCTACCATCCAATTCTAAAAAAGTATC
>CAJXII010000109.1 GCA_913054415.1 uncultured Arcobacter sp. | reverse complement strand
TTTTTTCTTTGATAAAAACTTCTATTTTTCATATTATTTATTAGTGGGGTAATAATTTTAATCTTTGAAAATGTGTCAAAGATACTGCAATAGCATCTGTAATATCTAGTGGTTTGATCTCTTGTTTTAGATTTAGTAGTCTTTTAACCATAAAAGCAACTTGCTCTTTTGATGATTTACCATTACCTGTTACTGATTTTTTTACTTCAAGAGCAGTATATTCACTAAAATTGCCCAACTCTTGTAAGATTTTTAAACTTAAAGCTCCTCTAAATTGGGCAAGTTTGATTACTGTTTTTGGATTATATGCGAAAAATATATCTTCAATAGCTACTTCAGTTATAGTATGTTTAGATAGTATTAAATCAATACCCTCTACAAGCTCTACTATTTGTTCTTGTAGGATTCTACTTTTGATTTTTATCAATCCTGCTTCTATAAGCTTTGGTTTTTTATTTGATATATCTAAAATAGCATAACCACAGTTGATTGTTCCTGGGTCTATTCCTAAAATTTTCACTATTTTACCTCATAGATTAGTTGTGTTTTATATTTTTGTTTGATGATCTCTTTAATATATAGATTTTCTATATTCATATCAAAAACTTCATCTATACTTTTTATATGATTTTGTGCAAGATGTTTAACAAACACACCTCTATATGCTTTTGCCCAATGACTTACAACTTTACCATTTTTTAAAAACTTAATAGTTAAATATGGTTTATTAATAGTATAAAATTTTTCATAAAATCCAGCTCTTAAATCTATAATATCTTCATCTTGTAAAAAGTTATCTAACTCACAGCTAAAATGCTCTTTATAAAATTTTTCTATATTAAGGTTATCAATTTTTTGACCCTGTTTTAGTTTATAATCAGGTATGCCAATATCACCTGCTAAAATTGGTCCAAAAAGATTTGAGAAAATCAATAAATTTTGATCGATATAGTTTTGTGCATCATTTTTTAATAGATGATACTTTAGATAATCATATGCTACTCCATCATATCTTTGGATTGTTTTTAAAATAGGTTTTTGATAAATATCTGTTTTATAATACTCTATAATATTGTCTTTTTTTGTGCCAAAAAGTTCAGATAGTTGTTTGTTAGAACTTTTTGCGATATAGTTATTGTAGATATTGATAATCTCTTCTCTGTATTTATAAAGATTTGGAAAAATAAAACTATTTTTATCAAAATTAGATTCTATACCACCTTGATATTTTGTTTCACTTGGGGAAAATAATATTTTCATTTTATATTAGCCTATTTTTTTATTAAATATTTTAGCATAGTTTAGATATAATGAGAATAAAATTATTATTAGGATATAAATATGTTAGATGTGATAGCAATACAAGAGATATTACCTCATAGATACCCATTTTTATTAGTTGATAGAGTAACATCTATGACAGAGGGTGAAGAGATAGTTGCATATAAAAATGTTTCTATAAGTGAGCCTGTATTTCAAGGGCATTTCCCAGGTCATCCAATCTATCCAGGTGTGATGATATTAGAAGGTATGGCTCAAGCTGGTGGTATTTTGGCACTAAAAAGTGCAGGACTTTCAAATGAAGAGCTAAAAAATAAAGTGATATATTTTATGAGTATAGATAGAGCAAAATTTAGAAATCCTGTAAAACCAGGAGATAAGTTAGAATATAGAATAAGTGTTATTAAGTTAAGAAAAAATCTAATAGTTTTAGATGGAAAAGCTTATATTGATGGAACTTTAGCTTGTGAAGCTGAATTAAAAGCTATGATAATGGATAAATAATCTATGGCACAAATAGATCCTACAGCTATCGTAGAAGATGGTGCAATCATAGAAGATGATGTTGTTATAGGACCGTATTGTATAGTTTCAAAAGATGTTAAGATTGGATCTGGGACAGTTTTAAAATCTCATATTGTAGTAGAAGGCAATACAACTATTGGTAAAAACAATAGAATTTTCCCTTTTGCTGTGCTTGGGACAATCCCTCAAGATCTAAAATATGCTGGAGAGGAAACTTATTTAATAATAGGCGATAATAATACTATTAGAGAGCATACATTGATAAATACAGGAACTGCTGGTGGTGGTTATAAAACTATTATCGGAAATGGTTGTTTATTAATGGGTCATGTTCATTTAGGTCATGATTGTATTTTAAAAGATAATATTGTAGTTGCTAATTCATGTGCAATAGCAGGGCATGTTGAGATTGAGAGTAATTCGGTAATTGGTGGTATGAGTGCTATTCATCAGTTTTGTAAGATTGGTGAAAATGCTATGATAGGTGGTGGATCTATTTTAGTTCAAGATATACCTCCATTTTGTATATGTGAAGGAAATAGAGCAACTCTAAGAAGCCTTAATATCAATGGTTTAAGAAGAAGATTTAAAGATAGTAGAGAAAATATTAATGCTATTAAAAAAGCTTATAAAGAGATATTTGAATCAGGCAATCCAATAGCACAAAGTGCTGAAAATATAATATCAAATGATCAAAATCAATATGCTAAACAATTAGCACAGTTTGTATTAGATACAAAAAGAGGAATACCGTTTATAAGGAAACAAATATGAAAAGATTAAAATGTGATTTTTGTGGTGTTTATGACAGCAATGAAAATCCAGTAATAGAGGGTGAAAATGCTGCAATTTGTCAAAGTTGTGCAAAAGAAGCTTATGATATTATCACAAAGCACAAGCAAGGCAAACCTTTAAAAGATGATAAGAACGAGCAATCTAGCGAAGTTGAAATCTTAACACCAAAAGAGTTAAAAGCTATTTTAGATGATTATGTTATAGGGCAAGAACAAGCAAAAAAAGTTTTAAGTGTAGCAGTATATAATCACTATAAAAGAATTTTCAAAGGTGAAAAAGATTCAGATACAACAGAGTTATCAAAATCAAATGTTTTATTAATAGGACCAACAGGAAGCGGTAAAACACTTCTTGCTCAAACTATCGCTAAATATTTAGATGTGCCTTTGGCTATTGCTGATGCTACAAGTTTGACAGAAGCTGGATATGTTGGAGATGATGTTGAAAATGTAGTAACACGATTGATTCAAGCTGCAAATGGAGATATCCAAAAAGCTCAAAAAGGTATAATTTTTATAGATGAGATAGATAAAATCGCTAGAATGTCTGAAAATAGAAGTATCACTAGAGATGTAAGTGGAGAGGGTGTTCAACAAGCACTTTTAAAAATTATTGAAGGAAGTGTAGTAAATGTTCCACCAAAAGGTGGTAGAAAACATCCAGGACAAGATGCTATTGAATTAGATACAACAGATGTATTATTTATATGTGGTGGAGCTTTTGATGGGATACAAGATATTATTGCACAAAGAAAAGGTGGTAATATTTTGGGATTCAATCAAGAGAAAAGATCAAAAGAGGAAAAAGAGAATATTATATCTGAAATAGAATCTGATGATTTAGTAAAATATGGACTTATACCTGAATTAATAGGACGGTTACATATGATAGCTACTCTAAAAGAGATAGATGAGGAAGCTATGATTCATATACTTACAGAGCCTAAAAATTCACTTGTAAAACAATATACAAAACTTTTTAATATGGATGATGTAAGTTTAAAATTTGATAAAGCTTCTTTAAAAGAGATAGCAAGTGCAGCTATTGAGAGAAAAACAGGTGCTAGAGGATTAAGATCTATTTTAGAAGATGTGATGTTGGATGTGATGTTTGAGCTTCCTGAGTATAAAGGTAAAACTATTACAATTACAAAAGATGTGGTTAATAAAACAAAAAAACCAAAAATAGCAAAAAAGAGTGCATAAAATAAGATAAGGGATAGATATGATTTTTGATAAATTTATAGGATTATTTTCAAACGATATGGCAATAGATTTGGGGACAGCTAATACATTGGTGTCACTAAAAGATAAAGGTATTATTATCAACGAACCATCAGTTGTAGCGGTGCAACATGATAGATATGGAAGAGATAAAATATTAGCAGTTGGTAGTGAAGCTAAACAGATGATAGGTAAAACTCCTATGAATATACAAGCAGTTCGTCCTATGAAAGATGGAGTTATTGCTGATTTTGAGATGACAGAGAGAATGATAAGATATTTTATCGAAAAAGCTCACAACAGAAAATCATTTGTTCGACCTAGAATTATTATTTGTATTCCTCATGGAATTACTCAAGTTGAGAGAAAAGCAGTAAAAGAATCAGCTATTAGTGCAGGAGCTAGAGAGGTATTTTTAGTAGAAGAACCAATGGCTGCTGCTATTGGAGCTGGTATTCCTGTATCTAGCCCAGAGGGTTATGTAGTAGTTGATATTGGTGGTGGAACAACTGAGATTGGTGTTACATCATTGGGTGGTTTGGTTATTAGTAGATCTATTAAAATAGCTGGAGATAAATTTGATAAATCTATTGTTGATTATGTAAGACATAATTTTAATCTTTATATAGGTGAAAGAACAGCAGAAAATATTAAAATAGAGATTGGAACAGCGATTAAATTACCTAAACCACTTACAATGCAAGTAAAAGGAAGAGATAGTAGTGGATTACTTTCGACAATAGAGTTAGATAGTGAAGGTGTAAGAGCAGCACTTAAAGAACCTTTAAAAGAGATGGCACTTGCAGTTAGACAAGTATTAGAAGAGATGCCACCAGATTTAGCAGGAGATGTTGTTGATAATGGTATCGTTTTAACAGGTGGTGGTGCTTTGATACGAGGACTTGATACATATATTGCAGCTGAAGTTAAATTACCTGTAAAAGTTGCAGAAGATCCACTTTTAGCGGTTGCTTATGGAACAAGTAAAGTTTTAGATGAAGAGACATTACTAAAAATTATATCAAACGAATAGTAAGGGGATAATTCTATGAAAAATAGATATCTTATAAGTTTGATATCTATTTTGATAGTATTGTGTTATATTTTTCATCTAAACCAAAATATATCTGAGTATATATCTAAT
>CAJXII010000108.1 GCA_913054415.1 uncultured Arcobacter sp. | reverse complement strand
TATAGAGTAATTTGGCTTGTTGTCTAATTGGGTATGGATTTATTAGGGTTTATATAAGAATGTTTATGATAAACTTTGTTTGGTATAATATTTATTTATATTACAATTACATATTGTATAGTTTTAAATATTATAAAAATTATTTATAAGAAGGGAAAGCCATGAAGGTAGAAGTTTCAAGACGAAAGTTCTTACAAGGAACTGTTGCACTTAGTATTGCTGGTGCATCATCGATGAGTATGACAAATCTTATGGGCAACGAAGATGAACATAAGCACTCTACTCATCCAGAAGCAGTTACTACAAAAACAGGAACAGGAAAAGCTGAAAATGTGCCATTTTTATGTGGTATTTGTGTAAACAAATGTGCAGGATTTGCTAGAGTTGAAGAGGGTAAAGTTACAAAACTAAATCCAAATCCATATTTTCCAAAAAGCAGAAATATGCTTTGTGCTAGAGGAAATGCTGGTATTCAAACTATGTATGATCCAGATAGACTAAAATATCCTATGATTAGAGTTGGTCAAAGAGGTGATGGTAAATTTAAAAGAGTTACATGGGAAGAGGCATATGATGCTATTTTAAATGGAACTGATAAATTTAAAGGTATCAAACAAATTCTTGATGAAGAAAAAGACAATAGAGCAACTATTGGTTATTGTAATGGTGAAGGTTTATCAAAAGAGGGATTTGAAGTTTTAGTTGGTGAAAAATTAGGAAGTCCTAATTATGTTGATGAGATTAGTATTTGTCTTGAAACAACTCTTGGTGGTTATGTAAATACTATTGGAACTTACGGTGAAGCAGATTTAAATAATGCAGATTATTTGATTATTGCTGGAGCAAATAGAGCTGAAGCTATAATCACTCCAGATACTATGGATCTATTTAAAAGAAGTAAGGGAAGAGGTCTTAAAACTATAGTTTTAGATCCTAGATTTACAAATACAGCTACAAAAGCTGATAGATGGTATGCGATAAATCCTGGAACTGATCTTGCTTTTGTATTAGCTTTAACTTATGTTGCATTAGATGAAGAATTATATGATAAAGAGTTTATAGCAAAACATGCAAAAGGTTTTGATCAATATAAAAAACATATATTAAGCAATAAATATACTCCTGAGTGGGCAGAAAAGATAACAAATATTCCAGCTAAAGAGATATATAAAACTACTAGAGAATTTATGGCTTCAGAACATCCTATATATTATCAAGGAAGAAGAAGTGTATTTAGTAAAAATGATTTTCAACTTCGTCGTGCTATGGCATTATTCCAAGGTTTAAGTGGTAACTTAGATAAAAAAGGTGGAATTATGTATGGTCAAAAATTAGCTCTTCCAAAAGAGGAGATAAATACACCTATGTATGCTCAAGTTCAACCTAGATTTGATACAGAAGGTATAGCTATTCCTTCACAAAAAACAGGTTCTTGGATTGTGTTTAGAAATATGGTCTTAGAAGGTAAAGCTCCATATCCAGTAAGAAGTATGTTTATGAGAAAACATAATCCTCTAAGTGGTGTTCCAAATACTAACAAAACTATTGAATTTTTGAAAAAAATGGATCTTAATGTTATGATAGATATACTTCCAAGTGATACTACAATGTTTTGTGATGTTGTATTACCTGAAGCTTCATATCTTGAAAGAACATCTCCTATTGCTTCTTATGGTGGAGTTGAACCTGCAATTGTTCAAAGAAGAGCAGCAGTTAAACCATTGTATGAAACAAAAGTGCCAGAAGAGATATATAAAGAGTTAGCAGAAAAATTATCTAAACCTTTATGGGAAATTACTAAAAAATACGATGAAGATGTGCAAGATGATACAGATGGTATGAGTGAAAAAGAGATAGAAGAGTATTATGAAGAGAATGGATTTAATCTTGCTGATGTTTGGGAAAAACCTGTTCATGAACAAAATGAAGAACGAATAGTTAAAATGTATGGTGAAAAAGCTTGGGAAACATTAAATGAAAAAGGTGTATTTTATCCAAATATGGAAAAATATCATAAAGAGTTAAATTCAAATGAATTCCAATACTATCCAGAGAAAAAGAAAAATTATACAACTCAAGGTGATAAATTAAAAGTAAAATTTAACCTTAAAAATTTAGCAAAAAAAGGTGTTGATTCTATGCCAACTTGGCATGGTGATTGGAATTTTAGTGTGCCTGAAGGTAAATTTAGATTAGTAACAGGAAGACATGCTCAAACTACTCAATCTGGAACTACAAATAATGCTATATTAAGAGATTTAATTCCAACAAATTATATCTGGATCAATGATCAAGTTTGTAAAAAACAAGGTATAGAGTTTGGTGATAAAGTTGAAGTTAGTAGTAGTATCGGAAAAGTTCAAATTATGGCTTATCCTACAAATAAAATTGCTCCAAATCAGATTTTTATGTTACATGGATTTGGTGGAAGTAGTGAAATGATGGAAGAAGCTTATGGTAATGGTGCAAATGATGCACTACTTATTGAAGATAAGATTGAACCAGTTTATGGTGCTGCAGTAATGCATGAAACAAATGTTGAAATAAGAAAGGTGTAATTTATGGCTAGATATGGAATGGCACTTGATTACAAAAATTGTATCAATTGTAAAGCATGTGAAGTTGCTTGTAAAGAGGAAAATGGTGTGCTATTGGGTGCGGATAAACATAGAATTTGGGTAGGTGCAAACAATCCTGATGGAACATGGCCAAATCTAAATATTGCTTCAGCAGCATTTATGCCAAGTCAATGTCAGCATTGTGATAATGCTCCTTGTCAAGAAGTTTGTCCTACAAATGCAACATATTATGATGAAAATCATGTAGTAAGAGTTAATAGTGATCAATGTATTTTATGTAGTTATTGTATGAATGCTTGTCCTTATGATGCAAGATATGTAGATGAAAGAACAATGACTGTTGATAAATGTACTTTCTGTAGTGATACAAGATTAGCAAGAGGTGAAACAACAACAGCTTGTCAAAATACTTGTCCTACAAAAGTAAGAATCTTTGGTGATCTTGATGATCCAAACAGTGAAATTAGTGAAGTATTGAGAATAAGAGAGCATTTTAGTTTAAAATCACATCTTGGTACTAAACCAAAATTATTTTATCTAAATTAGAAAGGAGTTGAAATGGCTTTAAAAGAATTAATTAATAAAATTGTTCCAATAAAGGAAGATTTTTCTATCGGATCATTATTGAGTTTTAAAATAACTTCTTTAAATATGATTTTTGTAGCTTTAATTTTAGGATTATTAGCATTATTAGGATGGGGAATTACTCAATATATAATACATGGGCATCATGCTTACAATGTTACTAGAGAACATCCTTGGGGATTATTAATTGCAGGATATATTTTCTTTGTGGGAACAAGCACAGGACTTTGTATAATTGCATCACTTGGACATGTGTTTGGTGTAAAAGAATTTAATGCAATTGGTAAAAGAACAACACTTTTAGCAATTATTACATTGTTGCCAGGATTTATTGTAATTTTATGTGAAATTGGACATCCAGTTACTATGATGATTTATAATATTTTAACTCCAGGTACAACTTCTGCTATTTGGTGGATGGGAACTTTATATGGATTAGTTTTAACATTTTTATTACTTGAATTTGTATTTGCATTAAGAGGTGATCATAAATGGTCTATAAGATTAGGAATAGGTGGATTAATAGCTGATATTGCTGCTTTTAGTACATTGGCTTCTGTATTTGGTTATTTGGTTGCAAGACCAATTATTAATGGACCATTTATGCCTTTATATTTTATATTGACAGCTGTTATAGCTGGAGCATTCTTTGTGTTCTTAATGTATGGTGTTAAATATAGATTAAATTTTCCAGAGGAAGTTACAGTAGCATTAATTAAATTAGCAAAAATATTAGGATTGCTTTTAGTTGTTGCTATGTTTGCTGAATATTGGAGATTTATTACTGCAATTTATGGTGGTATGCCAGAGAGAACTGAAACTATGATGAAAATGATTGGTTCTACAAGTTTTCAATTAGAAACATTATTTATAATGGTATTACCTTTCTTAGTTATTTTATTAAGTAAAGGAAAAGCTATAAAAACTCTTGTATTTTTAGCAATTCCTGCATTAATATCTATTCTTATGATGAGAAATGATATGGTGCATTATGTGCAAGTAAAACCTATGCAAATGTTAAAAATAACAGAATATCAATTAACTCCAACTTGGATAGAGTATTCTCCGTCATCAGTTGAGTGGGCTATTGCAGTAGGTGCTTTAGGCGTATGTTTTTTATTATATTATGTTGCTGAAAAAGCATTTGATCTTGATGAAGAACATCATTAAGATTAAAATTTAAAATAAAAAAGGTGATGGTTTTAGCCATCACCTTTTTTTATACCTATACCTATGAAGTCTTACAATATAAAATTGTGCGCATAGCAATTCTATATCATAAGCAACTTCATAGATATAGGTATTTTTATATTAAGAGACTCTTCTTTGAGTTAATAATATCTCATCTTCTAGCTTTTGTTTTTGTTCAACTAAATAAGCTAGATTTCTTTTTAAAGCATCCCTATCTTTATATGATTCAATTATAAATTCATATAGTTTTGTTCTTTTTGATTTCCAATTATGTAAAGTAGTTTTATTTACTTCCAAATCAGCTTCCAATCTTCTTAAACTTGGCCCATCCATATATACACCTTATTATTTTATTACTGTAATTATACAATATGTTGGAACAAAAGTCAAGTAAAATGATATAATATGTTCCAAATATTGGAACAAATCTAATTAAAAGGGCAATTTATGTAAAATTTTATATGAATTTAACCAAAAAGAATCAAATTTTAAACAATCTATATAAAATGAAAATGGTAGGATATGAATATATTAAATCTCCACTTTTGAATACTGCTACAAATAATATATCTTTACCTAATAATTTAACACAATTATTGCAAATGGTTTCAAATTGTGATTTGTGTTATTATTCTAACAATAAATATACCAATCATAATTTT
>CAJXII010000107.1 GCA_913054415.1 uncultured Arcobacter sp. | reverse complement strand
ATTATAGAGTAATTTGGCTTGTTGTCTAATTGGGTATGGATTTATTAGGGTTAATTAAATATGATATTATTACTCTACGAATAGATAATAGTAGCATCAATCTAAACACTAAACAAAAAACTTATACCATTTTTTAATATATTTATGATACAATGAAATATTAAATTTTATATGTGGAGCTATAACAGATGATCGATAACTTAAGAGATACCATCGTTAAATATATTTATGCTATATCAAAACAACCTGTAAAACTTGTAGAGTTACTAGAAGCAAATCAACTCTTTAATGAAGGGATGAAATTAGATGGAAATAAACTTGGATTTAGGATAAAACTTCTTAGAGCATATTTAGTTTTTCTATTATTAGCACATATTTTTATCATACCTGTTTTATTTGCAACACATACATATATAGAGAAATTAAATTGTCATTTTGCTATTTTATTAGCTATATTTTTAACAGCATGGTTATTTGGAATATTTAGTTTTTTTAAAGAGTGGACAAGAGATGGTGTTGCTAAAATTAGGATAAAACAAGCTTGGAAATTACATTTTCCATATTTCCCTTATGATGAATTTAATCAACAAATAAATACTATTTTTGAAGAAGCTCAAAAACAAGAGATCCACAAACAAGACTTAGAAGCCTTTATATTGGATAAACTATCTCAAGAATGAATTAGATAAAATTAGTTGATTATCTTTTAACTCTAATTTACCCTCTTTTATAAGACTATTTACAGTAGATTTAAAAATCTTTTTACTTAGTCCAAACTTATCTTGTATCTCTTGGGGATCACTTTTTGTAGTGATATTGATTTGATTGCCATTGGCTTTTATAGTATCTAAAATTTTTGCTATATAAAAATCTTGATTGTCAGCTTTGCCTATTGGTTGGAGTGATATATCTACTTTTTTATCAGGTCTGATTTGTTTAATATAAGCTATTTTTTTATCCCCTATATTTATATCCTCAAAAATCTCATTTTTAAAGATCATCCCTTCATATAAACTATCTATGATAACTTTGTATCCTAAAGGAGTTTTTGCATATACCAATATCTCTACTTTTTGATTTGGTTTTAATTCATTTGTATTTTTACTTAAATATTGTGAGAACTTTTGTATCCCTATTAATCTATTTGTTTGAGTATCTTCTACAACTTTGATCAATCTTTTTTCACCTATTTTAAAAGGTGATTTTTGTTTGTTTTTAGGAACAAACAGATCTTTTGGTAAACCTATATCTAAAAAAGCTCCAAAAGGTGCTATATCTACTACTTCCAAAACTGCAAATTGATCCAACATCGCTTTTGGAGTCAATGTAGTAGCTACAATTCTATCTTCACTATCTGTATAGATAAAAACCTCTACAACACTATCAACTTGCATAGATGAAGTGATATATATATTTGGCAACAGCACCACCTCTTGATCCAATGCCTCAAGATAAAGCCCTGGTTGAGTTACTCTTAAAACTTTTAATCTATTAATTTTTCCTATTTCTATATGTTCATTTATATTTAACATTATTTTTTTATCACCTTTGATATTACTAATCCAACTATTGCTACTATGATTATCGAAGCTCCACTACTTAGATCATAAAAATATGATAAAAATAGTCCTGTAAGTGTAAAACATATAGATAGTATAATACTATATATCATCAGTTGGGATAATGATTTGACAAATTTTTCACTTATAAATGTAGGGATTGTTAAAAGTGCTATAACTAAAATCAATCCCACAACCTGAATAGCAGCTACTACTGTAAGTGCCGCTAATATTAACATAAGAGTATAGAAAAGTTTTACATTTATCCCTTTTAATAGTGCAAATTCACTATCATAAGATATAGTTAAAAACTCTTTATAATAATATGTAACTAAAACTACTATAACAATATCTAGTATCACCATATATAAAATATCTGTATATGATACTGCCAAAATAGATCCAAACAAAAAACTCATAAGATTGACATTGTATCCAGGAGTTAAATCTACAAAAATAATCCCTATTGCCATACCAGCAGACCACATTATACCTATGACGGCATCTATTCTTTTTCTATCATAAATAGTAAGATATGCTATTGCTATAGCGGTTATAACTGCAAAAACTGTAGCACCAAATAAAACAGGAATCCCTAGATACAAAGCTATACCAATACCTCCATAACTACTATGAGCAATACCACCTGCTAAAAATGATATTTTATTTGTCACAATTAATGTTCCAATAATACCAGCACTAATCGATATCAAGATCCCAGCTAATATAGCATTTTGCATAAAAGTTAAAGATAATATATCAATCATGATCACATCCACATTTATTAGATTTTTCAAGACTATGTAGTAGTTCCACTTCGCAAATATGTTGGTTGTTGTCCATTTTATAATCAACATTATCAAGTGTGTGATATACTATATTTTTATTAATATGTGCTACATTGGAAGCATAATTTAACAATACTGAAATATCATGACTTACTACAATAATTGTGATAGTTTTATTTAACTCTTTTAGAAGATCATAAATCTCCCTTTGCCCTTGGACATCAATACTAGCAGTAGGTTCATCTAAAAGCAAAACTTTAGGGTGACTACTAAGTGATCGTGCTATAAATATTCTTTGTCTTTGTCCACCTGAAAGATCGCCTATTTTATAATCTGCAAAATCTTCCATACCTACTTGTTTGAGTGAGTGTTTAGCACATGATATCTCATAATCGCTATATCCTATATTAAAATATTTTTTAAGCCAATTCTCTTTGTGATTGTGTGGATTTTTTTCAAAATGCCCCATCAAAACAACCTCAAGTGCTGTAATAGGAAAACCAAGATTAAGATTTGTATTTTGTGGCACATATCCTAAATCTGTTTGATTTAAAATCTTATTATTTAAGATTATTTGCCCTTTTGTTGGTTTTAGAAGATTAAGAATAAGTTTAAGTAGAGTTGATTTTCCACCACCATTTGGACCAATAATAGCTAAAAAATCATCTTTTTGCACTGTAAGATTTATATTTTCTAAGACATTTATATCTTGATATTTAAAACTCAAATCTTTAATCTGAAGTATCATTATTTACCATTTCCTTTAATTTAAACCATATTATACCCAAATATTCATGCCATGCCCGTTCTGTTCTTTTTAAAGCATATCCATCTGGCAATGAACTATACTTATCACTTGATCGTATCTTATAATCTGTGGGTGCTGCAATAGGATCTAATCCTATTGATCTAAAAATCATCATAGCTCTTGGCATATGATATGCTGATGTAACAAGTATAAAAGGTTTATTTTGTAATATCTTTTTAATATTTAATGCTTCTTGTTTTGTATCTTGTGGTTTAGGATATACTAAAATATCATCTTTTGGTATCCCTACACTTTGTAGTAAGTTTGCTGTTTTTATAGCCCCTGCAATTTTTCCACGACCTGCATATCCTGAAGTGATAATTTTACAATCTTGAATATTATGATATAACCTTAAAACTTCCCAACCTCTATTTTGTCTATCGCCACCTAAAAATACTATATATTTTACATCTGTAGGTATAACAGTAAGTTTTGGATATGCTGTTTCAAGTGGTTTGATCAAATAGTTTGCAAATGGCACATAAGATACCAATCCTATCCAAACCAATCCTAAAATCAGATATTTTTTTGCTTTTTTAATATTATTTGCATAAAGATAAAAAATAGCAACAATAAGTAAGACCAATCCAATAGATAACGGCATAACAAAAGCAGAAACTATCTTTTTAGCTATAAATGCGAAACTCAATTTTTCTCTCTTATGTAATTTTAGGCATTATATCTAATTATTGCTTTTTTTCTAAATTGTCATTACAAATGAACAATATCCAACAACACTACTTTTATCGCCACTTATATCTGCACTTGTGCGATAATCTAAAAGTTTTATATTGGTATTATTTAAAGCTTGATATCTTACAAGTGCTTTGATTCCTAGCATTCCACAAGCTTCGCATCCTTTATCCAATAAATCTATATCTTTTTGTAAAATAGCTTTTAAACAAATATTATCTAGTTTTTTAGCTTTTTCAAGATTATGAAAATGGCTTAAATCTGTGCTAATTACTATAAAATTATCATCATCTTCTAAAAGATATTTTATAACATCATAAAGTTTTTTATCATCTAATCTACCATAAACCATCTCTACTATTTGCACATTAGGTGCATAATATTGGATAAAAGGTATTTGCACCTCTGTTGAGTGTTCATGGTGGGCTTGAGAGTAGAAGTTGATAAAATCATATCTATCATAAAGCTCTTTTGATAAGCTTATATTTATAGTTGCATCCGATAAAACACAAGGGTAACTATCATATAAAGCTATACTAATACCTTCAAATACAACTTTGTGTGAAGGACCTATAATTATAATATTTTTTATATTTTTTGGTATATATCTATAAGCAATATTGGCAGTAAATCCACTATAAATATATCCAGCATGTGGAACTATAATAGCTTTAGGATTTGTAATATTTGTATCGATATTAATATGATTTTGTTGCAAGATATTATTAAAATGATCAAAATATTTTAAAAGTTCATCTTTTGATTTTGGGTAAAATTGCCCTTGAACTGCAAGTGGTCTTTGAGTCATAACTATTGCTTAGTAATCTTTTGAACTTGATATACAAAAACATCTATAGGTGTATTGATTTGTATAATAGATGCTTTATGAAAAAGGTGTGCTAAAAAATCTTCAAACTCAGGTAGTTGCTCCCAAACTTGTGGTAAAAAAGTAGCTTGTTTCTCTTTTTGTTTAACTATAACTCCATCTATACCTTTTTGGATTTTTGATTTTAGATCTTCAAAATTGCTATATTGTATCTTTTTTGCTTCAGATAAAAGTGATATCTCAATATCTATATTTTCAAATTCATCTTTTGTAAGTGGAGTAAATCTAGGGTCATTAAATGCAGCTTTTATTGCATTTGTCAAGCGAACTGCTAAAATGGGCAGGTAAAGTTTGATTTTGGAATTCAATTT
>CAJXII010000106.1 GCA_913054415.1 uncultured Arcobacter sp. | reverse complement strand
TTAAAGATTTTAGCTAACAGCGTTTTACCAGATGAATATTTAACGGTAATAGAGGATGATGGAGTAAAAGTAGTAAAAATTGGTGATTATATAGATGATTTAATGAGAAAGCACAAAGATGAGATTAAATATGATGGGCTAAGTGAAATCTTAGAGGTTGATAATCTAAAAACCTACTCATTCAACAGAAAAACCAAAAAATGCTCAATAAATAGAGTTAAAGCTTTAATTAGACATCCATATTCTGGAAAAGCTTACAAAATAAAACTAAGGTCTGGTAGGACTATAAAAGTTACTGAAGACCACAGCTTATTCAAATTTGAAAAAGGAAGACCCGTATGTGTTAGAGGGGATGAGATAAAGCCCGGAGATTTAATTGTAGTTCCAAGAAAGCTAAAGTTTGTTAATAAAAAGAATATTATCATTTTTCTTGAATGATTATTCATTTTAAATTAAAGCAAGGAGAAAATATGGATTACGGTGAATTGTTAAATAAGTTTAATTCACGATTAGATGAATTAGAAAAATTTCCTCAAAAAGATGATGCTAAATCTATAACAAATGTTATGGAAGAAAAAGGTGTTTCTAGAAGAGATTTTATGAAATGGGCGGGTATGATTACTGGTATGCTTATGTTACCAAGCAGTTTTATACCAACAGTTGCAAGAGCAGCAGAACTTGCAGATAGATTACCTATTATTTGGCTTCATATGGCTGAATGTACAGGTTGTAGTGAAAGTTTATTAAGAAGTGATGCTCCAAGTATTGATAGTCTTATTTTTAATCATATATCATTAGAATATCATGAAACTCTAATGACTGCTGCAGGTTGGCAAGCAGAAGAGAATCTTGAAAATGCTATGAAAAAGTATAAAGGTAGATATGTGCTTATGGTTGAAGGTGGGGTTCCACTTGGAAATCATGGTTCATTTTTGACTATTGGTGGTCATGGTAAAAAAGGTAAAGATATTGCAATAGATGCTTCAAATGATGCAGCTGCTATTTTTGCTATTGGAACTTGTTCATCTTTTGGTGGAGTTCAAGCTGCTATTCCAAATCCAACAGGAGCAGTAGGATTAAGTGAAGTAACACATAAACCAGTTATTAATGTTCCAGGTTGTCCTCCAAGTGAGAAAAATATTGTAGGAACACTACTACATTTCTTACTGTATGGAACTCTTCCAGCACTAGATGCGTTTAATAGACCTAAATGGGCTTACAAACATAGAATCCATGATTTATGTGAGAGAAGAGGTCATTTTGATGCAGGTGAATTTGTAGAACAATTTGGTGATCAAGGTGCTAAAGATGGATGGTGTTTATATAAAGTAGGTTGTAAAGGACCATATACATTCAATAACTGTTCTAAAAATAAATTTAATCAAGGAACATCTTGGCCTGTTCAAGTTGGTTTTGGTTGTATGGGTTGTAGTGAGCCAGATTTCTGGGATACTATGGGAACAGTTGGAGAACCACTTAAAGATAGATTATACAACACAGTATTTAATGGAATGGGTGCAGATGCAACAGCTGATAATATCGGTGTAAATTTATTAGTAGCTACTGGTATAGGTATGGCAGCACATGCAGCAATTTCAGCTATAAAAAATCCTAAAGGAGAAGAATAATGGGTAGTAAAAGAGTAGTAGTTGATCCAATTACAAGAATTGAAGGACATTTAAGAGCAGAAGTTATAGTTGGCGATGATGGTATAGTGCAAGATGCATTTGTAAGTTCAACATTATGGAGAGGTTTGGAAGTTATTGCAAAAGGTAGAGATCCTAGAAATGTTCCACTTCTAATGCAAAGAATTTGTGGTGTTTGTACATATTCACACTATTTAAAAAGTACAATTGCAGTTGAAGATGCATTAGGTATCAAGATCCCTTTAAATGCAGAATTAGTTAGAACACTTATGAATGCAGCATTATTTATGCATGATCATGTTGTTCACTTTTATCATCTTCATGGTGTTGATTGGGTTGATATTGTTTCAGCACTTAGTGCAGATGAGAAAAAAGCTAGTAAATTAGCATTTAAATATACAAATAATCCTATAGGAACTGGGGAGAATGACCTTAAAAAAGTTAAAGAAACAGTAGCTAAATTTGCTAAAAATCCACAAGGACTTGGACCATTTGCCAATGCTTATTGGGGACATAGCACTTATAAATTCACTCCAGAGCAAAATTTAATTGCACTTTCTCACTATCTAAAAGCATTAGAGATGCAAAGAATGGCAGCACAACTTTTAGCTATTTTTGGTGGTAAACAACCACATCCACAATCATTAGTTGTAGGTGGAGTTACTTGTGTTATGGATATATTAGATCCTGCTAGAATGGGTGAATATATGACAAAATACAAAAAAATGGCAGAATTTGTAAAACATGCATACTTGGCTGATATTAAAATGGCAGCAGAGATGTTTAAAACAGAAGGTTCAGTTGTTAAACCAGTTGGTGTTAAAAACTTTATGGCATTTAGAGACTTTATGGTAGGTCGTGATGAATACCTATTTGATAGTGGTTATATTGAAAATGCAGATTTATCAAAAGTATTTGATATTAATGAAGACTTAATCACTGAAGAAGCAACTCACTCTTGGTATGCAGATGATGAAGCTTTACACCCTTATGATGGAAAGACTAATCCTAAATATACAGGTTTCGTAGATGGGCAAAGTGTTGGACCAGATGGTGAGATGATCCATTCTAAAAATATTGATCCAAAAGGTAAATATAGCTGGATTAAATCACCAAGATATGATGGAAAACCTATGGAAGTTGGACCACTTGCATGTTTACTTGTAAGCTATGCAAGAGGAAACAAAGTTGTTCAAGCTTCCGTTAATGGTTTCTTAAAAGAGACAGGTCTCCCAGTAGATGCTTTATTTACAACTCTTGGTAGAACAGCAGCAAGAGCTTTACAATGTGAAATTATTGCAGATAATGCTATTAAAGCATTTAATAATTTGATTGAAAACTTAAAAGTAGATCAAGAAACTTGTGCTCCTTATGTTATTGATAAAAATAAAGAGTATAAAGGTAGAGGAATTGGTGATGTTCCAAGAGGAATGTTAAGTCACTGGATTAGAATTAAAAACGGTGTTTGTGAAAATTATCAAGCAGTAGTTCCTTCAACTTGGAATGCTTCTCCAGAAGATGCAAATGGAATTAAAGGTCCTTATGAAGCTGATTTAGTTGGATTAAAAATCGCTGATTTAACTCAACCATTAGAAATAATTAGAATTATTCACTCTTACGATCCATGTATTGCATGTGCAGTGCATGTTATGGATACTAAAGGTAATAAACTAAGTGAATATAAAGTAGATCCACTTTATGGCAGTTGTAGCGTATAAAGGAGAAAGTTATGAAAACACAGGAATCATGTATAGAAAGAGAAGAAGAATTTACTTCTCTTTATAGATGGCAACATTGGATAAGAGCATTAAGCATTGTTATCCTTACAGTAACAGGATTTTATATAGCTTCACCATTTGTATCACCGATACCAAATAGCGAACCTACAAATTTTATGCAAGCACTTTTTAGAAGTTGGCATGAGATTTTTGGATTTATAATGATTGCAGTAGTTTTATTTAAATCATATCTTTTTGTATTTTCAAAAAGATATAGAGATGAGATGGGTTCTATCAAAGATTTTATAAATCCTATAGTATGGGCAAAACAAATTGGTTATTATTTATTAATATCTAAGCATCCTCATCTTAAAGGGACATATAATCCATTGCAATTTATGGCATATATTGGATTTTATATATTAATGCTTATTCTTATAATTACAGGACTTATTTTATATGTTCATGTATATCATGATGGCTTAGGTGCAATACTTTATACCAGTATGAGAGGTTTTGAAGTTATGCTAGGCGGTCTTGCATGGGTTAGAGAACTTCACCATATAGCAATGTGGGGGGTAATATTATTTGTTTCAGTGCATATTTATATGGCAATTTACAATGCAGTATTTGGGAAAGATGGTTCGATGGACGCTATTTTTTCTGGTATGAAATGGCATAAGAAACATGATTAAATATTAGTTTCGAGAGAGGGTTTATACCCTCTTTTCTGAGTGATATTTTAAATAACCAATAGGAGAGAATTTGAAGATTTTAATTTTAGGCATAGGAAATGTGTTGTTTGGCGATGAAGGAGTTGGAGCCCATTTAGCCCATCTTATACAAAAGAAATATGAGTTTATTTCAGAAGAACATATAGTAGAAGTAGTTGATGGTGGGACTTTAGCTCAAATTTTAATACCTATGATTACTCAATATGATAAAGTTTTTTTAATAGATTGTGTAGATGTTGATGATGCAAAAATAGGAGAAGTTTATTGTTTCAATTTTGATGATATGCCAGAATATGTTAAATGGGAAGGTAGTGCTCATGAAGTAGAGATGCTTCAAACTCTTCAAATGATTGAGATGATGGGAGATTTGCCACCCGTAAGGATTGTAGGAGTTATCCCATATGTAATAGGTGAAGATAGCACTTTTTCTATGACTCAAGAGATTTTAGAAGCTTCAAAACTTATGGAAAAACTCATTATAGATCAGATCAAAGAACTTGGAGTAGAAGTTAAAATTAAACAAGATTTACAAATTACAGATGTAAATCAAACAACTTATTTAAAAGGTTTTGAGATATGATTTTAGAGTATCAGTTAGATTACCGTTCAGATGCACAAATTTTTCAAAAAATTTTTCTAAATTTGATTAAAAAATATGGATTAAATGGAAAAGTATTAAAAAATGGATTTATAGTTAAGTGTTATGTTGAAATAGAGCGTAGTGAAGCATTTGATAATTTTTCATCTGAATTTGCAAGATTATTACCAAATTCTATTTTTTTATACGATACACAAGTAAATGTAATAGAGGATATGCCAGAAGATAAGGCTAATATAAATTCAAATAAATTATCAATACCTTTTTGTTTAGAATGTTTAGAAAAAGTAATGGATAAAAATGGTAAAGATTATTACAATATTTTTAAAGAGTGTGATATATGTGGGTATGGTATATCTGGAGAAGAAAAAAATTATAAACAAGATATTCAAGATATTGCAATATCTATAAAAAA
>CAJXII010000105.1 GCA_913054415.1 uncultured Arcobacter sp. | reverse complement strand
GTATAGATGGTTACTTTTATATTTGGAATTTTACTAAATAAAGTTAGAGTTGTATCATCTATATAATTATCTATTAATATTATATTTTGCTTCGCTGTTCTTAATAAATCAGATATAAAACTATATGCATCATACATTTGATTATCAAAAAATATACCATTGGTTGCTTTATCGGTTTGAGCAGATTCTAATGCTTTGAAAATATGATTAAATTTGATATCAGATGATATTTCATAAGATAGTTGTCTTTTTTCTAGCACTCTTAATTGTTGTAAATAAAAATCATTGCTATTTATCAGTTTTTTCATATTTACAAAAGTTTCAATTATTTTTATACTTATTTCTATAGCTATATCACTTTTTAATACTGCACTTAACATAGATACACCTTGCTCTGTAAAAACATAAGGTAAATATTTTGTATTTAAGCTTGATTTAAAGGTCACAATTTGTGACCTTAAAGTTTCATACTCATTTTTAGTTAGTTGAAATCTAAAGCTTTGTGGAAATCTTTTTATATTTCTTTTAACTGCTTGATTAAATACTTTTGTTTCTACACCATAAAGCTCTGCTAGATCTCTATCTAACATAACTTGAACACCACGGATATTGTGTATTTTATTTTGAATTATGGTATCATTTACTGTTAATTGACTATCCATTTATTATTTTACATTTCCCTTTTGTTTATATTTTACCAACTAAAGTTGGTGTGACATTTTATATTATTATAGTATAATTTTTCTCACAATCAGTTTTAACCGTTAAATGAGTAACATTAGTAAGTTTTTAGATTTTATAATGAATTTATTATATCAAAAGTAAATTTAAATCATAGTTGTTATGAATTTGGTATTACCAACTTATATCCCATCCCTCTGACACTTTGGATATAGTTTGATTTTTCGATTTTTTTTATTTTTTTTCGTATATATGAGATCATAACATCTATATTTTTTAAACTACTATCATCATCTATATATAGACTGTTATATATCATATCATCTCTTGAGACAATACCATTTTTTCGTTGTATTAGTAAAGCTAAAATATCATACTGAGCTTGAGTGAGATCTAAAATATGACCCTTAAAAGATATAGTTCGTGCATCTTCATTGACTACAAAAAGTTCATCTTGCTGTTTTATTTTTGCAGGTTTTCTTTTTAGAATAGTTTTAATCCTAGCTTCAAGCTCTCTTGGGTCATAAGGTTTAGGAAGATAATCATCAGCCCCTCTATCAAATCCATTTATCTTATCTAAAAGATCATCTCTTGCACTTGAGATGATTATAGGTATATCTGATGTTTGTCGGATATTTTTAATCAGATCCAACCCATCTATATCAGGAAGTGTCAAATCCAATATCAAAATATCATATAAAGATGAAGATTTTTCAAGTTCGGCAAGTAAATTAGCACCATTGGTGACATTATGCAGTAAAATATCTTTACTTAAAAGATACCTTTGGATAATATCAGCTAACTCTTCATCATCCTCTACCATTAAAATCTTTATCATATAAAATCCTATTGTAATACTGTGATAAGTATTTTACCATATCTATTTATATAAACTCTTTTCTCTTTATTTTTGTATCTTTTTAAAGCTTTATTTAAAGTTTTTAGATTGACAACTTCAATATCTTCTATTTGGATAATAACATCTCCTGCTAAAAATCCAACTTTTTCCGCTTTGCTTCCAGCTTTGACATCATCTATTAGCACCCCTTGTATATCTTGAGTAATATTGAATTTTGCCATATTTTTATGATCTAGTTTACTTACATAAAGTCCATCTAACACCACTTTGTTGAGTGCTGATTTTGTTATAGAGTGTTTTGAACTTAGTTTTAATCTAATCTGAATATTTTTATTATCTCTTTGGATTTTGAGAGTTATAGTATCGTTTGGAGCAAAGTTATCCAAAGCTAGATTGAATGATTTTTGATTGGTTATTGTTTTGTTATTAATAGCATAGATTAAATCACCTCTTTTGATATTGGCTAAATATGCAGGTGAGTTGTCCTCTATATCCAATACCAATACCCCTTTTTGATTGTGATATACTTTTTTTAGATTTTTATTGACATTTGATACTACTACACCTAAATACCCTTTTATCACTTTCCCATTTTCTATGATATTTTTAACTATCTCTTTTACTTTTGATACAGGGGTTACAAATCCCATATTATTGCTACTACTATGGTTGATACCTATTAAAACACCTCTACTATCACATAAAGCACCACCAGCATTTTGTGGATTTATCTTAGCATCTGTTTGGATAAAATTTTCATATCTATCACTACTTAGAGTATCTTTATTAACAGATGAGATAATACCTTTGGATACTATTGTAGATAAACCATAAGGATTACCTAGACTAAATACAACATCACCTAAAAGAAGATGTTTTGAACTTCCTATTTTTATAGGATGCAAGTTTGTAGCATCTATTTTAATTACTGCTAAATTACTATTGTCATCTATTCCAACAACTTGTGCAATATATTTTTTTGTTTTGTCAAATGATACGGTTATCTCATTTGCACCTTTTACTATATTGGCATTTGTTACTATATAACCATCTTTTGTTATAACTACACCAGATCCTAAACTAGATGCTACTGCATCACCTATGAAGCTATTGCCAAAAAATTGTTTAAAAAGTGGATCATTAAATATTTGATTGATAGCATGATCAATATTTCTAATTTTTTGTTTAGTAGCGATATTTACTATACTTTTTGAAGCCTCTTTGATACTTTTGTTGTATGATAAGATCATACTATTGTTTGATAGCTCCAATCTTTTTGGGTCTTGTTGTTTCGCTAAGTTTAACTCAATAGAACTAGCAAATAAACTACTAGCCAATATTGTTGTTAATAATATTTTTTGTTTTAACATAATTCTCTCCTAATCTAAAAATATATCATAAAGTTTTTGTTTATCTATTTTATGATGTGCATTATTATAGATATTTTCTTCTAATTGTTTTAAAATATCAGATACGACTTTATTCTCTTTTGAATAAGGCAACAATAACTCAAATAACTCTTTATCACTTTTTGCTGATCTTATTTTTTTAGTGATATGATTCTCTTGTGTAGTGTTATTAAGATCTCTTTTTAATACTATATACGTTACTACAACTCCTAAAATTAACCCCAAGACTAAAAATATATATTTAAGATAACTTTTCTCTTTTTGAACTACTATTTTAGTTTCTGTTTTAGGTGGAGTTGATACTATTGGTTGTGCTTTGGTTTGGATAGTTGTTTGTGTATGGTTGTTTGCCATAGCCCCTAAAACTTTAATCTTAATAGGTTTAGTTTTAATTATTTTTATTTTTTGTGTTTTACTATCCACATATTTTAAACTAAGTGATGGGATTGTAAAGTCATCACTAGAGATAATAGCTATCTTTTGTGTAAAAGTCCCACCATATTTATTGCCTATAAGTTTTTCTTTGATAATTGGTTCATCAGCATATACTGTTTTATCACTATTATCTAGGTTGAATTTTTGAATATCATTTATATTTCCTATACCTGATATTTTGATAGTTAGATTGACAGGTTTATTTATATATACTTGTGTTTTATCCACTTTTGCATCTATTTTAAAATCTCCATATAGTTCCATATTATTAGGCAATGGATCAACTTTTATTTTTAAACTATTTGAGAAAATTTTTCTCCATTTGATACTACTAGATAGTGAATTAAAAAATGGATCATTAAAAAATCCACCCATATTGTTTTGAGTCAATTTACCAATATCAGCTTCGATAGGATTTATCGTAAAATCACCAGCTTTTTGAGCGAATATTAGATAACTAAATGGTGTTACTATATAGTTTTGGCTTCGATATTGTTTTGCACCTGATATTTTTTTGACCCAAAAATTATCTATTCTAGGCTCATTGATATTTAATTTATCAGCATTGGCATCTATTCGTTGCTTGAATAAAATAGTAAAAATAGTGCTTTGTCCAACTTTTAGATGAGTTTTATTGGCTTTGATTTGCACAATAAAATCATCACCATTTTTACTAGGAGCTGGTTTTAAGACTGCTATTTTTTTAGATTTTGTCCAATAATCATCTCCATTTACTTCAATTTTGAAAGATGGTATTATTACATCTTGAAGTGGAGCAAATGTATATGTTTTGGATATGGTTTTTGAACTTTTGCCATTGATATAACTTTGACTTGATGAACTTGATATACCTAAAATAGGATACCCTTTTATATCTGTAATATTTGGAAAATTGGCATCCCCATCTTTGACACTAATAGTAAAACTAACATCATCTCCTCTATAAATAGCAGGAGCTGAAAGTTTTATATCTACACTTGTAGCAAATAGATCTATTGCTAGTAGAAAAAATAATATAATTTTACCAAGGTTTTGTTTCATTTTGTTTATCTCCTTTACTTATAGGTAACATTAAAGTTTTGATACCTTTTTGATTTAATAATTTTTGCCACTTTCTCTCTTCCATATTTGAAATAGGTGGTTGTTTTTTTGCTTTTGCTATTTTTTGTTTGTTTTTATTTTCTTTTTTCTTCTTTTTATCTTTTTGTTGTTTTGATTGTTGTTTTTTATCTTGTTGGTTTTTCTTATCTTGTTTCTTTTTATTGTTTTTACTATCTTTATTTTTATTTTGCTTATTTTGTTGTTTTTTATTTTTTTAAATTTTTATTAAATTGCATAATGTAATAGTTAAAGCTGATCAAAAAAAGACAAGTACAGTTTTAGCTAGTAACTTAAAGCTTGATTATAGCACAATAATAAACGAATTGATGCTGGCTTTTTTTGGTCGGATTGTGCATATTTTTATATGCGCGGTTTACTATTGCCCGATTTATTTTTGAAAGTACGCAAGCGTACCAAGTGTTTTAAACTTAAATTAAATGCCTATTTAGCTTTTAAAATAATTTTTGATAAGGAATGCTTACCTTTGTTGTCGATTCAGCTCGCTAAATTCTTAACACCACTTTTAGCTAAAACACCTACTTACAAAACAGGCTTTTGAACAAAGGTGATAATGCTTATTTACCAAGCGTTATTGAAACCCCGATAACGAACCCAGACAATGGTGTTTTTGGTTTTTACCTTGAGCTAGCTAAAAAGATCGGAAGAGCGTCGTGTAGGGAAAGAGTGTAGATC
>CAJXII010000104.1 GCA_913054415.1 uncultured Arcobacter sp. | reverse complement strand
GAGATGGAGATGACGATACAAGCACTATTTATTTGCAAATTAAAAATGGAAATATATTTAAACTTATACCTCTTAACATAAAAGCAAGAGTTATAACTCAATTAGCTCAAGAAACAATAACTCCACAGGAAGGTGGAACACTTGGAGATGAAACAGATAGTATAAGTGCTACAATTCCACCTTTTGCTTTAAATGAAGATAAATCACTTGCAGTTGTCTCAGATGAAGGTGGAGATTTAAAACTTGTAGATATAAAACAAGCTAAAGTGATAAATGTCTTTGGGAATGTAAATCTTGATAAGGTCTTTAAAGTAGATTTTAAAAACAATAAAATAATCACAGCAGGGCAAGATAGAAAAAGTGTTGTTTATGACTTAAAAAATAATACCCATTTTTTCAAAAAAGCAAAATTTTTGATATATTGTGCTTCTCTTAGTTTAGATGGTAAAAGGGGTGCTTTTAGTAATGATGAAGAAAATAATGTAATTGTATTTAATACTGATAATAAAACTAAATTATACAAGCTTACAAATAATCTTATGACATTATCTGCAATTTTATTTATCAATGAAAATGAGATTTTTGTTACAACAGACTCAAATAAATTTAATTATTACAATTTAAAGGAACAATAGAATGAACATATCAAGTATAGTAGTGCAAACATTACCAAAGTATTTAGATCAAGTAGTAGAGGACTTAAAAAAATGTGAAGTGTGTGATTATCACCTACATGATGAAAAAGGTAGAGTGATTATCACAATAGAGGGTAAAGATGTATCGGAAGAGCTTTCAAAATTAAGAGTTATAGAAGCGATACCTCATGTGATTACAGCAGATATGCAGATGGCATATAGTGAAGATGAGCTTGATGAACATATGGAAGTGTTAAACAATGCAGATGCAGTGCCAAAGATGTTAAATGATGATACAATAGATCCAAAAGATATAGTTTATCGAGGGGATTTAAAGAAAAAAGATTTAGAAGGTTTTGCAAAAACTTTTGATAAAGTTGATTAGACTTTATAAACAATTTTATTTGTAAGTGATGAGATTTAAAAAAGTTTATATTGAGCTTACAAATATTTGTGGGCTAAGTTGTAGTTTTTGTCCTACAAAAACTTTACCAACTTCCACTATGAGTTTAGATTTTTTTGAAAAAATTTTAACTCAGTTACAACCATACACAAAAGAGATCACCTTTCATATCTTTGGTGATCCTTTGACTCTATCAAATCTATTGCAATATCTTGATATTTCTAAAAAATATAATTTTAAAGTTCATCTAGTAACTACTGGATATTATCTTAAAAATTTTGATCTTAATCTATTCTTACATCCTGCTATAAAGCAGATAAATTTTTCACTAAATAGTTTTGATAAAAATGATATGAATATGACACTACAAGAGTATTTAGAGCCTATATTAAAGTTAAGTGATCTAAAAATTCAAAATAAAATAGAGAGTTTTATAAATCTAAGATTATGGAATCTGGATAATCAAAATCAAATAAATAGTTTTAATCAAAATGTTTTTGATATATTAGAACAGCATTTTGGTATAGATCTGTCGCAAATAGATTATAATTCAATTCGTTTAGGTTATAAGGTAAAACTTGATTTTGATAAATATTTTCAATGGCCTAGTTTAGATTCTACACACAATACAAATAATTATTGTCAGGGGTTAGATTCACATTTTGGTATATTAAGCTCAGGTGTAGTAGTTCCTTGCTGTTTGGATAGTTATGGGATAATAAATTTAGGTAATTTACATAATCAATCGTTAAAAGATATTTTAAATTCAAAACGAGTTCAAAATATTATAGAGGGTTTTAAAAATAATATAGCAGTTGAACAGTTGTGTAAAAAATGTAGTTATAAAGATAGATTTTGCCAATTAAAATAATTTTATTAATTGGTGGAGTCGTCGAGAATTGAACTCGAGTCTTAAAACAGTTCATATTAGCGTCTACATGCTTAGAAGAGTTGAAAAAATTCACTTCAAAGCTACTCAACTCGCAAAGAAAACTTTGAAGCTAAGATTTAAAATGTCCTATTTAAAATAATCACTTCTAAATAGTAATCTATCTGGAATGAATCCACATATATCTACATAGATAGAATCTGTAGTGTGAATCTCCATGGTCTCAACCCAATTAAGGGGAGTCCGTATAAGTTAAAACTTACGCAGCTTTTGCGTAAGCTGGAGCGTAATCTGTATTGTTTGCGTCTAAAAAAAATGGATAGATTTACGATATATCCAAATCGACATGCAACTAATACTCACTGCTCTAATCGATACCTGGTCGACCCCGATTAAAAAAGTGTGCAATTATATCAAAATTTTAGTATAATATCAAGATGAATATTAGAAAACTTGATAAACAACATACTTGGCATCCATACAACTCACTACCATCTATGACAGATATATTAGCAGTTAAAAAAACTTATGCTCAAACTATTGTGCTAGAAGATGACACAAAGCTAGTAGATGGTATGAGTTCGTGGTGGAGTGCAATTCATGGATATAATCATCCAAAATTAATAAAAGCATTGAATAAACAAGCTTCAAAGATGCCACATATTATGTTTGGAGGACTTACTCATAAACCAGCTGTTAAGCTTTGTAAAATTTTGGCAAAGCTAACTAAACTTCCTAGTGTATTTTTAGCTGATAGTGGTAGTGTTAGTGTAGAAGTAGCACTAAAAACTGCGATACTTTACCAAAAAGCAAAAGGTAAAAATCTTCATAAATTTATAGCACTAAACAATGCTTATCATGGCGATACTTTAGGTTGTATGGGGGTTTGTGATCCACAAAACTCTATGCATAGTTTATATGGAACTTATTTGCCAAATCATATATTTTGCAATATAAAAGATATAGAAAAAACTATCAAAAAATATCACAAAACTGTAGCAGGGGTGATAGTTGAGCCTATTGTTCAAGGTGCAGGTGGTATGAAAATATATGATCCAAAATATCTAAAAATTGTGCGAAAATTATGCACCAAATATGATCTGGTTTTTATAGCTGATGAGATTGCAACTGGTTTTGGACATACAGGGAAGATGTGGGGGTGTGATCATGCAGGTATAACTCCTGATATTATGACTGTAGGTAAATCTTTAACAGGTGGAGTAATGACACTTTCTGCTATGTGTACCACTAAAAATATAAGCGAAACTATTTCAAATAGTAGTGTTGGTGTGCTTATGCATGGACCTACATTTATGGGGAATCCTCTTGCTTGTAGTGTAGCAAATGCTAGTATTGAATTGCTATTAAAGTCAAAATGGAAACAAAAAGTAAAAAAAATAAATAAAATTTTTCAAAAAGAGTTAGAGCCACTAAGAAAATTATCTATTGTCAAAGATGTAAGATATATAGGAGCTATTGGTGTAGTGGAGCTTACAAGTGATAAATATGCTCAAAAACTACAAGAGTTTTGTGTTAAAAACAAAGTGTGGTTAAGACCATTTGGTAAGCTATTTTATAGTATAGTTTCATATAATATAAAAACTAAAGAGTTATTAAAAATTACAAGAACTATGAAAAAAGCATTGGAGAATATAGATGGATAAAAAAGGTATTTTAATCATAGGTGCTGGTGGAGTAAGTACAGTTGCTACAGTAAAATGTGCCAAAAATATAGATATATTTGAGCATATCACACTTGCAAGTAGAAGAATAAGTAGTTGTGAAAAACTGCAAAAAATTACAAAAGAAAAAACAGGACTTACTATAGATATAGAGCAAGTAGATGCCGATGATACAAAAGCTTTGATAAGATTAATAGAAAAAATCAGTCCAAAAGTGGTATTAAATGTAGCTTTACCATATCAAGACTTAACTATTATGGATGCTTGTAGTGCAACCAATACTCACTATATAGATACAGCAAACTATGAACACCCAGATGAAGCAAAATTTGAATACAAAGAGCAGTGGGCAAAAGATGAAGATTTTAGATCTAAAATCTTAACTGCACTACTTGGAAGTGGATTTGATCCTGGAGTTACAGGGGTATTTGTAAAATATATAGAACAAAATTATCTTGATACTATTGAGTATATTGATATTATGGATTGTAATGCAGGAGATCACGGATATGCTTTTGCAACTAACTTCAACCCTGAAATTAATTTGCGAGAAGTAAGTGCAAATGGACGATATTGGGAAGATGGTAAATGGATCACAACCAAACCACTAGAGATAAGAGTAGATCACGATTATCCAGAAATTGGGATTAAACCATCATATCTACTTTATCATGAAGAGTTAGAAAGTTTAAGCAAAAATATAAAAGGGCTTAAAAGAATCAGATTTTTTATGACATTTGGAGATAGTTATATACAACATATGAATTGTTTGCAAAATGTAGGGATGTTGGGTATTGAGCCTGTTGTTCATAATGGACAGAAAATAGTTCCAATAGAGTTTTTAAAGACACTTTTACCAGATCCAGCAAGTTTAGGAAAGCGAACAGTTGGTAAGACAAATATCGGATGTATTTGTGAAGGGATCAAAGATGGAATTAGGAAAAAATACTACATCTATAATGTTTGTGATCATCAGCAATGTTATAAAGAAACAGCATCTCAAGCAGTAAGCTACACTACTGGAGTTCCAGCAATGATAGGTTCAAAACTTATTTATACTAACACTTGGAATCTAAAAGGTGCTAGAAATATTGAAGAGTTTGACTCAACACCATTTATGGATGAACTAAATACTCAAGGTTTACCTTGGAAAGTAATAGAATTAGATGTATAAGATAGACTCTTATTTGGATAAATTCCAAATATTTTATTTAAATTTTTCTCTAATATTTTTATATTTTTTTATGCTATAATATCATAAAAAGTTTTAAGGATATTAGATGCAACCACTTCCAATAGGTATGAGTAATTTTAAAGTCTTACAAGATGAAAATAAATATTATGTAGATAAAACAACTAATATAAAAGAATTTTTAAATCTTGATGGTAAAACAACCATTTTAGCAAGACCTAGAAGATTTGGTAAAACTTTATTTCAATCAACACTATATTATTTCTTCTCAAATAAAGAGCAAGATGAAAGTTTATTTAAAGATACTGCTATATATCAAGACAAAGAGTTTTTCAATACTCACTTTGGAAAATATCCTGTAATATTTTTAACACTAAAAGATCTAAGAGAACCTACATTTGATAGGTTTATAGAGAATTTATCATATCTAATAAGAGGTGCTTTTTCTGTATATAAACATATTGATATAGATAAATTAGATATTCAAGATGAATATAAAAGTGT
>CAJXII010000103.1 GCA_913054415.1 uncultured Arcobacter sp. | reverse complement strand
GAGGTGGAATAAAAAGAAATCTGATATTGGTCTTGACAAAGGGGGACATTATAAACATCTATAATATCTATATACAAAGATGTGAACATTATATTGAACAACCACCAAAAGATTTTAATGGTGTGTTTGTTCATACTACGAAAGGTTGATAATGAAAAAATTATTATATTTAATTGTATTAGTAAGTAATATATTTGCATTGGATCTTATAACAATCGGAACTGGCCCACTTAATAGTTTATATTTTCCAACAGGTGGAAATATATGTTTAATGGTAAATAATGATAGGGTTAATGGTAGTCATTTAAGATGTTTACCAGAGCCAAGTGATGGTTTAAAAGATAATTTAAAGGAACTTCAAAAAGGTAAAATTGATATTGCTATTGCTCAAAGTGATATGGTATATCAAGCTTATAATGGATTGGGTGTATTTAAAAATCATCCACAAAAGAATTTAAGAGTTTTAATGACACTATATGTAGAACCATTAAATTTTGTAGTAACTAAATCATCAAAAATTAAAAAACTTTATAATATGGAAGGTAAAAATATTAACTTTGGACCAAAAGATAGTGAAGTGGCAACTTTAGTTAATAGATTATTTGATTCTTCATCATTAAATAGATCAAAAATAAATATTAGTTATTTAGATGATGATCAACTAGAAAAGCAACTAAAAGATGAAAAACTTGATGGGTATTTCACTTTATCAAATACATCAAATGTTATGTTAAGACATTTAGCAGTTAAGTATGATATGGATATTGTAAATATTACAGAAAAGAATTTCCCACCATTATATAATATTTTAAATCAATTTCCATATTATGTAAAAACAACAATAGTAGCAAATACATATAAGGGTATCGATAAAAGATATTCATTTGGTCCTAAAATAAGTATTGTAACTACATCTGATTTAGATGATAGTGTTGCTACTGAAGTTGTTAAAGTTATTGTCCAAAACTTGCAACAATTTAAAAATTTAAACAAAGCATATGTAAATATGACAAAAACTAATATTTTAAAAGCATTGGGTGCTCCACTACATAAAGCAGCTAAACGATATTATAAAAAAGAGAAATTATTAGAAGAGTATTAAGGATTATAAAGCAAGGTAAAAACCTTGCTAATAAATTAGTTGTTTAGTTTTTATTTAGGCAGTTTAGATCTTCAAAAGCTTCAGTTACTCTAATCACTAAATTTTCTTGCCCAGCTCTTAGCCATTTTCGTGGATCATAATAACTTTTGTTTGGTTTATCTTCTCCATCTGGATTACCTATTTGACTTTGTAGATAATCATAATTTTTAGATACAAAACCTCTGACACCATCCCAAAATGCCCATTGAGTATCAGTATCAATATTCATCTTAATCACACCATAGCTAATAGCCTCTTTGATCTCATCTTTTGTGCTTCCACTTCCACCATGAAATACAAAATTTACAGGTTTAGCATCGCAATTTAGATTTTCGTGAATATATTTTTGTGAATTGTCTAAAATTCTTGGAGTTAAAACTACATTTCCAGGTTTATATACTCCATGAACATTTCCAAAACTAGCCGCTATTGTAAAGTTTGGACTGATTTGATCTAATCTTTCATAAGCATACATAACTTCACTTGGTTGAGTATAAAGTAGTGCATTATCAATATCACTATTATCTACACCATCCTCTTCTCCACCTGTAATTCCTAACTCGATTTCAATCATCATATCTAAAGATGACATAGTTTTAAAATACTCTACACAAGTATCGATATTATCTTCAATACTCTCTTCACTTAGATCTAACATATGAGATGTAAAAAGTGGTCTATTGTGTTGTTTGTAATACTCTTTACTAGCTTCTAGTAATCCATCTATCCAAGGAAGTAATTTTCGTGCTGCATGGTCAGTATGTAGCACTACAGGAACACCATAAGCTTTTGCCATTGTATGTATATGATTTGCACCACTTATAGCTCCTAAGATTGCTGCATCTTTACTAGGGCATCCAGCACCAGCAAAAAACTTAGCACCACCATTGCTAAATTGTAATATAATAGGAGAATTATTTTTACTAGCTGATTCTAAAACACCATTGATTGATTCTGTATTTACTACATTAACCGCTGGAATTGCAAAATTGTTTTGTTTAGCATAATCAAATAATTTTTTTGCTTCACTACCTGTTAAAACACCTGGTTGAACTATATCTAATACTGCCATATTGTATCCTTTATTTATATTCTACTTTTGCTTTTTTTGATAATGTATTTAGTTTAGATTTAATTTTATCTAAAAACTGTTTTTGAACAAGAGTTGCTTTTATTTTATCTTTTATCTGCTCATATTTGATTGTTGAAGCTGGTTTTTTATCCTCAAGATATATTACATGAAAACCATAATTACTTTTTACAGGAGATTTTGTAAATGATCCAATTTTCATCTTTTTCAAAGCATTACCAAATTCAGGCACCATCATTCTAAGAGCAAACCAACCTAAATCACCACCATTAGTAGCACTTGGACCTGTTGAGTATTTTTTTGCTAAAGCTATAAATTTACCTTTTACATTTGTAGATTTTTTTAGTTGATCTATAAGGTTTTGAGCCTCTTTTTTAGTTTTTACTAAAATATGTCTTGCTTTGTATTGTTCTGGTTGTTTAAATAATTTTGAATTATTTTTATAGAATGATTTCATATCACTAGATGATACTTCTATACTATCTCTTAAAGATTTCATCCAAACCTGAAGA
Source organism: uncultured Arcobacter sp. (assembly GCA_913054415.1). Classification (GTDB taxonomy): domain Bacteria; phylum Campylobacterota; class Campylobacteria; order Campylobacterales; family Arcobacteraceae; genus CAJXII01. Next base: position 2,600 of record CAJXII010000103.1, on the reverse strand, counting down.
GCAAGATCCTCTTTTAGATTTTTTACAGCTTCTATATACATAGGATCTTTGACTGCATTGGTTTTAAGAGCATATTGAGATAATATTTTACTATCAACTACTTGTTTTAAAACTTGTTTTTGTTGATCTTGTGGAAGAGATTGGAACTGTTTTCCCTCTCTAGCTAAAGAAGCATCTAGTAATGACTGAGTTATTTTCTCACCATTTACTACTGCATATACTTTGTTTTGAGTGTTTGATACAGCATATAAACTACCTGATAATATCATAGTAGCAAGTGCAATATTTCTAAATTGTTTTTGCATTTTAATTCCTTGATTTTTGATTTTGTATTTTACCACAATAGTATTATGATCTTACTGAAAAATATTCTTTAATTTAAACTTAAAGTAAATCTCTAACTTAAATATTTTTTAAAATTTAACTTAAAAAGACTTTAAATTTATCAAATTTTATGCTATAATCCGATTTTAAAAAATAAAGCTTAATAAAATATTAAGTTTACAAGGGATAACAAAAATATGAGAATATTAATCGTAGAAGATGAAAGCACATTAAATAGAACACTACAAGAGGGGCTACAAGATTTTGGATATCAAGTAGATATAGCAGAAAATTTTAAAGATGCAGAATACTTTATAGATATTAGAAATTATGATTTAGTTTTAACTGATTGGATGTTGCCAGATGGTGATGGGTTAGAATTAACAAAAATTGTAAAAAATAGAAGTGGAAGAACTTCAGTTGTTGTTGTAAGTGCAAGAGATGACAAAGAGAGTGAAATAAAAGCTCTAAAAACTGGTGCTGATGATTATATCAAAAAACCATTTGATTTTGATGTTTTACTTGCTAGAATTGAGTGTAGACTTAGATTTGGTGGAACAAATATCATTGAAATAGAATCACTAGCTATCAATCCAGATGAAGAAAAAATCATATATGATGGTGTAGAGATAGAGCTAAAAGGTAAACCTTTTGAAGTTTTAACACATCTTGCAAGACATAGAGATCAAATCGTTTCAAAAGAGCAACTTTTAGATGCTATTTGGGAAGAACCAGAACTTGTTACTCCAAATGTTATAGAAGTAGCTATCAATCAGATTAGACAAAAAATGGATAAACCACTAAATATCTCTACAATAGAAACAATAAGAAGAAGAGGATATAGATTTTGTTATCCACCTTCAGAAGATGATCAAGAGGCATAAAATCTCCTATGCAATCTAAAAGCATTTATAAGCAATTTTATCAAAAGCTTATAATTGCTACTACACTTTTTATAGTTATATTATCATTTATATTTTATGGCTTTATCAAAGCGACAATTTATGAAGAGGTATCAAACAAACTTCTCAAAGATGCTCAACTTATATACAAACTAAGCACCACAAACAAATCAACTCGTGATATTCAGCTTGTTTTATCAAATATTACTATAGATATGGTGCAAATAGATGATCTTGATCAGATGGTTTATAGAAAATATAAAGTTGGTAATGATCATTTTATACAGTTACTATATCCATTTAATATAAAAACTCATCAATTTTTACAAATTACAGAAAATATCAATGATGCAATAGCTATGTTAAATAAGATTTTTGGAAATCTATTGTTTTTAGGTATTGGTGGATTGATAATGATAGTATTATATGCTTTTACTGTATCAAAAACATTATTAGCACCTATATTAAATCTTACGAAAAAACTATCTAAAATGGATGAAAATTCTTTGACTAAAATAGATACAAATAAGTTGCCAGAGGAGTTTATCCCTTTGGCAAATTCAGTTAATAATTTAACACAACGGATACAAAGTTATCTCAAATATCAAAAAGAGCTTTTTATAGGAACAGCACATGAGCTTAAAACACCACTTGCTGTTATGAAACTAAAAAGTGAAGTAACTTTAAGAAAAAAAAGAGATATAGAAAAATATGAAGAGACTCTAAGAATCCATATAGAACAAATAGATCAAATGAATAAGATGGTAAGTTCTATTTTAAATATGGGAAGACAAGAGGGAGCTCAATTTGAAAAGCCTATGGAGGTTGATATTGTTGATTTTTTACGGATAAAATTAGAGGATTATCAACTTTTAGCAAATCAAAAACATATCAAAATGAGCTTAGAAACAAATGTAGAGAAGTTTATCACATTTTTACAACCTACACTTCTTAATCAGATTATACAAAATTTTGTCCAAAATGCTATAAAGTTCACTCCTGAAAATAAACAGATTATGATCAAAATAGATGCTAACCAATATTATTTGAGAGTTGAAGTGATAGATGAGGGTATAGGTTGTGATGAAAATATCGATCTTTTTGCTCCATTTCAACGAAAAGGTAAAGAAAGTGGTGCTGGGCTTGGATTGTTTTTGGCAAAAAGTGCTGCTGATACTATTGGTGCTAAAATTTCTATAGAAAATCGAAAAGATAATAAACAAGGAACAATCTCAAGACTTGAACTAGAAACTCATCCAACTTGTAAGCTCTGATGTGATTGCTCCAGTATGAGAGCATGGGGGACTAAAGTAAAATAGTATTAATATTCAAGGTGATAGTTATAGATTAAAAGAAAAACAAGAGTCTGGATTA
>CAJXII010000102.1 GCA_913054415.1 uncultured Arcobacter sp. | reverse complement strand
TTAACCTTGAGGCACACAAAATAGATTTTTTATACACTATAAAGCCCTTGGTTAAAGGATTTATAAATTTAGTTTTTCTTAACGCACAAAACAGGAGGAAGATAACTAAACCTTATTTTGTATTTCAGGAAGTGTTTCACTTTTAAATACTTCTCTTACAGTATTTACAAATTTTGAATTAAGTATCTCATCCATAGATATCTCTTGTTGAGCTAGATTTGTGGGTGTATCACTATCACACATAACTCCTACACAACTATTTGCACCTTGAATATTTTGATTTGGATCTTCAAACTCAACACTCTCTATCATAGAACTTACTGTCTCATTTTGTGCTGGTTGTTTAGAGATATCTTCTTGTGGTATTGGAAGTTTATTAAATTCTATATCTATACCTTGTCCAAATATATCTTCAATAAACTCTCTTAAAAGTGCAAAATTTTTATAAAGTATTTTTTTGCATTCACCTTGAGCTATACTATTTATAACTAAAGTATTATTTTCAAAATTGTTAAAACTAAAACTTTTTTCAAAACATACACCTAAATCATAACTTCTTTCATAAACTTTAGCAATAGTATCTTTAAATCTATCTTCATTAGTTATTATAGCAGGAGTCTCTTCTGATGCTTGTTGAACCTCTAACTTTTCTTGTTGAGTATTTTGAGTTTCAACAGTAGTGGTTGCTGTAGGTTTAGTTTGTTCAGTTATAGTTGGTTGTGTGTTTTGAACTTCATTTATAACTTCATCTATTGTTTTAATATTGGTTGCTTCTATCATTTTAGATATTGTAAGAATCATTACAAACCCACTATCACTATTTAAAGCAAGTAGCTGTTTTGCATCTGCTAAGATTCTAAAAAATCTATCATATAAATAAGTTGTATATTTTGAACTATTTGATAACATTTTATATTTTAAGAAAATTGTCATCTCATCTATGACTTGACCAACTTCATAAGCTTCTAGTTGATCTATGAATTTTCTCATATCATTATGTGCTAAAATATTATCAAATAACTCTTCCATAAAAGATGGGTCGATCATCCCCATCATATCAGTTACAGAATTGGTTGTGATTTTACCTTTAGAAAATATTATAGCTTGATCTAGTAAAGTTAATGTATCTCTTAAACTACCTTGACCACTTCTTGCTAAAATATCTAATGCATCAGGCTCAAATGGAATATCTTCTAAGTTTAGTATATGACTTAGATGATGTTTTACATCTGTTGGAGCTATTTTTTTAAATCTAAAGTGTTGAGTTCTACTTAAAATTGTTGCTGGTAATTTTAGTGGATCTGTTGTAGCTAAAATAAACTTAACAAAATCTGGTGGCTCCTCAAGAGTTTTAAGAAGTGCATTAAAAGCTTGAGGAGTTAGCATATGAACTTCATCTATGATAAATACTTTATATTTTGCACTACTTGGTTGATATTTTGTGTGTTCTATAAGATCTTTTATATCATCAATACCACGGTTTGAAGCAGCATCCATCTCTATAATATCTAAGTGTCTTGATTCATTTGCACTAATACAATTAGCACACTTTTCACAAGGTGTAGATGTGGGACCATTGTCGCATACTAAAGCTTTAGCCATAATTCTAGCTGTGCTTGTTTTACCACTACCTCTTAGCCCAGAAAATAGATAAGCATGAGATAATCTTTTTGAATCCAAAGCTAAAGATAATGTCGAAGATATAGTATCTTGTCCTATTAGATCATCAAACTTTTTTGGTCTATATTTTAGTGCTAAAACTTTATTCATATTTATATTATCCTTATATTTTCTATCCATCTTTTTGCTGTTGCTTTTAGATTCTTTGGATCTGATGAAGCAAAAAATTGAATATTACTTTTATCATATATTGTATCATAGTTATATTCAGATTTAAGATATTCTACAATAGCATCTCCACTATGTATAGTGATAGCTTGATTAAAATAATCACTTATTTTCTCTTCTAAAAGTGGAAAATGTGTGCATCCTAAGATGATTGCATCTATATTTTTATCTTTTAAATCTTTGAAATAGTGATCAAATGTTGCTTTTAAAATTTGTCCATCTAAAATATTCTCTTCAACTAATGGCACTAAAAGTGGGGTAGCTATAGATATAATATTTGAAAAGCCATTGTTTTTTAAACCTATTTCGTAAAGATTTGATTTTATAGTAGCATTGGTTCCTATAACTAAAATATTTGCATCTTTATTTTTAATAGTTTTTTTTACAGCCAATATACCACTTTGGATAACACCTACTACAGGTATATTGGCAACTTTTTTTAGTTCATCCAAAGCATAGGCACTAGCACTATTACATGCGACTATTAAAATATCAATATCATAATTTTCAAAATACTCTAAAGCTTCTAAGCAATATCTTATGATTGTATTTTTATCTTTTGTCCCATAAGGAACTCTAGCAGTATCTCCATAATATAGAATATCTTTAAAAATCTTATGTTGTAGTAAAGATTTTACAACAGTAAGTCCACCTACACCACTATCAAATACACCAGCTTTCACAAATCGTCCGTTAGTTATCGTTTTTGATTTTATTTATATCTGCTTGGTATTTATATACCATAAAATCAAACATACTTGTCCCTTTGTTTTTGTTGAAAAACATATACATCTCAACAAGTCTATACAAACCTCTATAAAATGCTGTAAATGGCATAGCATAGCTTATTAGTGTTTCCAATTGTCTATTTGGATATAGTTTATCAAATTCAGTTTTAAGTGTATGCAACATTTGTGATTCTTCTTGTAGTTTTTGCACATCATCAGATTTTATAATTTTAAATGCTAAAAGTAGATTTACTACAAACATCAAAGCATTTAGATTCCAGCCTAACATAAATATATCAATATAATCCAATTTGATTACTCCGTATTAATTTTTTCTATATTATATCAAAGTTTAGCTATAATTTTGTTATAAATCTTATTAGGTAGATAAACAATGGATAAAAATGAATATGATAAAAAAATAAAAACTTTAATATCGTGGGCAAAAGCTTATTATGTAGATGATGATCCAATAGCCACAGATGAAGAGTATGATAAGTTAAATAGAGAGATTTTAGAATTTGAGCAACAAAACCCTACATTAAGAGATCCAAACTCACCTACACAAAGAGTTGGGGCAACTGTATTGGATAAGTTTCAAAAAGCAAAACATCTAAGTCGTATGTGGTCGCAAGAGGATATATTTAATACAAAAGAGTTAGAGGATTGGATAAAAAGGGTAAAAAAAACAGTTGATGATCCAACTTTTGTGTGTGAGCCAAAATTTGATGGAGCTAGTTTAAATTTAATATATGATGGTGGTAGATTAATCCAAGCTATTACTCGAGGAGATGGTTTTATCGGGGAAGATGTGACTTCTAATGTTAAGACAATACATTCTATCCCTCTTACTATAGATTATGATCAACTTATAGAGATCCGTGGTGAGATAGTGATAAAAAAAGATGATTTTGATATGATTAATCAACAAAGAGTAAAAGATGGTGAACCACTATTTGCAAATCCAAGAAATGCAGCTGCAGGAAGTTTAAGACAACTAGATAGTAGTATAACTGCAAAAAGAAAACTATTTTTTAATATCTGGGGTATAGGATCTCACTCTTTAAAACTACAAAATATTAGTGAGATTATGGAGTTGTTGTGGAGTTTTGGATTTGCTAAACCACCTATTTATGAGTTGTGCAATAGTGTGCAGTGCATAGAAAAAGTATATCATCAAATTATTGAACAAAGGGATGAAATCTCTATGGGACTAGATGGTATGGTTATTAAAGTTAATAATATTGAAGCTCAAGTAGATTTGGGATATACAGTTAAGTATCCAAAATGGTCTTGTGCTTATAAATTTCCTGCTGTTGAAAAGGTTACGACAGTTATAGATATTATATATCAAGTAGGAAGAACTGGAGTTGTAACTCCTGTGGCAGTTGTTGAGCCAACCAATATAGATGGATCAACTGTGCAAAGAGCAACACTACACAATTTTGATGAGATAAAAAGATTGGATCTAAAAATTAATGATAAAGTTATTATTATCAAAAGTGGAGATATTATTCCAAAAATCACAAAAGTTTTAAGTAGTAGAAGAGATGGCACTCAAATAGATATTGTTGCTCCAAAATTATGTCCAACTTGTAAAAGTGAACTTTTAAATGAAGATATTTTAATCAAATGTCAAAATCTTGATTGTCCAAGTAGGGTGGTTAATAGTATCATATATTTTGCTAGTAAAAACTGTATGAATATAGATGGATTAGGAAATAAAATAGTAGAGCAACTTGTCAAAGAGCAAAAGATTAAAGATATTTTAGACTTATACAGTTTAACATATAACGACCTTATAGACTTAGACAGTTTTCAACAAAAGAAAATTGAAAATCTTTTAAATGCAATAGAAAATACAAAAAAATCATCTTTAGTAAGAGTGATAAATGCTTTGGGTATTGAGCATATTGGTGAAGTAGCAAGTAAGCAAATAGTAGAAGAGTTTGGATTAGATATATTGGATGTGACATTTGATCAACTTATATCTTTGGATGGTATTGGTGAGCAAATGGCAAATAGTTTATTGGAATTTTTTAGAGTCAATAGAGATTTTATAGAAAAATTATTTTTTATTATTGAACCAACCGTTGAAGCTAAAATTGAAGCTAATGATAATATCTTTAAAAATAAAACTGTTGTGCTTACAGGAACAATGAGTGTTAGTAGATCAGAAGTAAAAAAAGAGCTAGAGAGTTTAGGGGCAAAAGTATCAAGTAGTGTATCTAAAAAAACAGATTTTGTCATATATGGCGATGAAGCTGGAAGTAAATATGATAAAGCCATATCTTTAGGTGTAGAAACATTATCTTATGATCAATATAAAAAGATGGTTGGTTGATGTGATACAGATCAAAGGTAGTAATATCAAAGTTCAAGTAAAAAAGCAGATATTAGAAGAGATTTTAGATCAAACTAGATTTCATATTGAATTAAAAGCATCTAAATTTTGGAAAAAAGAGCTTATTGATGTAAAAGTTGTAGATGATAAGCTTGTAGCAAATCTAAAAAAAATAGATACTATTACTATATCAAATGGATTACATTCTAGTTTGCCTACATATCAATATCAGTGTTTAAGATATACACTTAATGAAAAAAAAGATAAGTTTATTTTTCAACTAGGTGATAAAATTACAAAAGATAAAAAAGTGGTGCAGTTACAACTATTTTAGTAGTTGTAAGCAACTTTATAGTTTGGATTATTTAAAGTAGATTAACCCTAATAAATCCATACCCAATTAGACAACAAGCCAAATTACTCTATAATT
>CAJXII010000101.1 GCA_913054415.1 uncultured Arcobacter sp. | reverse complement strand
TGAAACAGCTGCTTAGAATATTTTATGATTTGTATGATATAGGGTTGACATATCATGAAGATGATATAAGTGCGCAAGAGAATATGCGATTTTTACTTGATGATGAGGTAAAAGAGTTATATCAAGCTTATAATGGAGTTGATGGATTAGAATTATATAAAGAGGAAAAACCCGATATTATTATATTGGATTTTAATATGCCTAATATGAATGGATTGGAGCTATCAAAAGCTATTAAAGAGATCGATCCAGAACAATATATTATGATTTTGTCTGCTTTTGAAAATATAAAACTTCTAAAAGATTCTATAAATAGTGGTGTTAATTATTTTATAGCAAAACCATTGACAAATATACAAATCTTTTTTAATGAACTAAATAGAGTATGCCAAATTATACAAATTAAGCAAGAAAATAGATTATTAAAAATAAAATTAGATAAAAGATTATCTTTGATTAATAAATGTGTTGTATATTCAAAAACTGATTTGGATGGTATTATTACAGATATTAGTGATGCTTTTTTGGAATTATCAGGATATAGTAGAGATGAACTAATAGGCAATAGACATTCAATATTAAGATCTTCTGATATTGATTCATCATTATACAAAAACTTATGGGATACAATCCAAGACAATAAACAATGGTATGGAGAGATTAAAAATATCAATAAGTTTGGATCTGAGTTTTGGATTAGTTCCCATATATATCCAGAGTTTGATAAAAACAATCATAAAATAGGTTATATTTCTATATCAAATAATATTACTGAAAAGAAAAATCTAGAGAAACAAAAAGAATATTTATTAAAACAAGATAAAATTTTATCTCTTGAAAATCTATTACAAAATATAGCACATCAATGGAGACAACCTTTAAGCATCATATCTACAGCAGCGACATCTTTAGAATTGGAACAAGAATATGGAATTATAAATGGTGAAACTATATTAAAAAATTCTAATTTGATAGAAAAACAAACTAGATATTTATCATCTATCATTGATGATTTTATTAAGATGAAAGAAAATGTAGTAACAAAAGAGAATATTAAACTTGAGAATTTGATTGTTAAAGTAAGATACTATTTAGATATGATGCTACAAGAAAATAATATAGAGTTAGTTGTAAATATTGATGAAGATAAGATTTTGGAAACTTATGAAAGTGCTTTAATTCAAACTATAATAAAAATCTGTGATAATTCTAAGGAAGCTTTTATAGATAATAGTATTGAAAATAGAGTTATATTTATCACATCACATATCACTAAAGATGATAAAACTATCTTGAAGATTAGAGATAATGCTGGTGGTATTGATAATAGTATTATCAATAATGTATTTGAACCATATTTTACTACAAAACATAAATCTGTTGGAAAAGGACTAGGATTGTATAGTGTATATGATTTTGTAGTTCATCAAATTGGAGGGAAAATATCACTTTCAAATATAAAATTTGAATATAAAAATAAACAATATAAAGGAACAGAGGTAGTTATTGAGATGGTATAAAATTAGATTGATGCTGCTATTGTGATACTTTTGAAGTAGCTATGTTTTTTCACAATAAGCTCTTTGTAGTGACTTAATAAAATAGCACTAGGCTCAGCTACCCCTTTTAGTTCAAAAAATTTAGTTGAAGCGGAGTGTGAAAAATCATATTCTAAACTATTGATATTAGTTTTGTCATAGAATTTAATATCAAAATCATATTTGTTTGCAAAATCTAATAACCCAACTTCATCTTTTTTTGCTTCAAATGAAGCTATATTTTTTATCTGTTTAAATGATATGTTATTTTGTTCAAGAAATAATTTGACTGCTTCTTCTATATCTTGAAGTGGTGTATTTTTATTGCACCCTATACCCAAATAGATATATGGTTTAAGGATAAGATTTTGACTTTTGATATCAAATGGTGTAATAAGAACACTATTTTGATCATCATCTAGTTTTGTAGTAAATTCTAAAAGTTCTTGATTTGTTAAGGTTGTAAATATAGATTTAAAAGTATAAACTTTTACTTTTTGTTTATTTAGTAGTCGATTTGATATATTTGCTAAAGCTTGTATATTTTCTATTTGCCAATTATTTTGTTTTGCTAAAATATCAAAAGCTATCGTGTTTGTCTGATCTGTTGCTGTTGATATAAAATCTATACTATTTGGTAATAGTTGGGTTAAAGTTTGTGTAAAATCGTTAGCTCCTCCTAGATGCCCACTTAAAAGTGGCACGATTTTTGTAAGACTAATATCTATAACAATAATAGCAGGATCTTGCTCTTTTGATATAAGTAATGGAGCTATTTTTCTTATAACTGCACCTATTGCTAAGATACAGATGATAATATCGTAAGTTTGCCAAGCTGGTTTTAAAATATCATCAAGTTTGTCAAAGGTTTTTATATTTTGTGGTTTTTTGGGAGTTTTTTTTGAAGTAAATATATCTACTTTATAATCTTTTAAAAAACTATTTAATTTTATAGCACTATCTAAACTTGGCTGGTTGATTGTAACAATAGCAATTTTTTGGTTTCTCATTTATTGTTCATCTCTTTTATAAGTGGTTTAAGATACAAATGTGAGCTGTATTTCTCTTTTTGATTTAGAAAATCTCCAAACAATATCAAAGCTACCCCTTTTATATGTGATACTTGATCTACAATATTACTAATAGTGCCTTTGTAGATTTTTTCATCTTGCCAAGTTGCTTTTTCTATAACCCAGCAAGGTGTATCTGGGCTATATCCCATCTGTAAAGCTTTTTGTTTGAGTTTTTTAAGTAGTAATATAGATAGATAAAATACTAATGATGAATTTTTTAAAGATAAGATATTTTCTAACTTTTCAGGATTTAAAGTTTTACCTTCAACTCTTGAAAGAACTACTGTTTGACTTACCCCTGGTATTGTGTATTCAATCCCCAAAGAAGCTGCTGCACCAAAAGCTGCACTTACTCCAGGGATCACTTGATATTGTATATTTTGAGTGTCTAAAAACTCTATTTGTTTAGCGATAGTAGAATATATAGATGTATCCCCTGTGTGCAGTCTTACACAGATCTTATTTTGATATTTTTGCAAAAAATCAAAAATCTCAGGGTATTTCATCCCTTGGGAATCTTTAATCAATATATCTTTTGGACACCAAGACAATAACTCTTTTGGAACTAAACTACCTGTATAAAGCACTACATCAGCTTTTTGTAAGATTTTCATCCCTTTTACTGTGATAAGATCTACATCACCACAACCGGCACCTACGAAATATATCATTTGACAACCTTGATCTGAAACATCTGTCTTTGTGGCTCTATGAGGTTTAGATCGCCTTTGTATGTGGTAATAGATATTGAATAGATCTCATATTTGATATTGGCTTTATCTAGTGTATTGATCATCTGTGTTAGGTTGTTTAATGTAATAGCATTGATAAGTATTATCCCATCTTTTTCTAATCTGTCAAAAAGATATGGAAGTTTGTCAATAACTTGTTTGCCACCGCCACCTATAAATATTCTATGTGGATTTTGATCAATAGTTTCAAAAAAGTTTTGAGCATCACCTTCTAATATCATAGTATTTATAACTTTGTGTTTTGCAAGATTTTGTTTAATAAAATCTATTCTTAAAGGTTGGTTTTCAAAAAATATAGTTTGAACTTTGTATCTTTTGTATGCTTGGATACCACAACTTCCACTACCAGCACCTATATCCCATAATATTAGATTTGGTTTAAGATCAAGATATTGTAAAGATAGATTTCGTTTATACTCTTTTGTTATCATCCCTCGTTGAGTAATAAACTCATCATCTTTGCTTAAAAGATTTGTAGAAAATAATTTTTCAATCAGTAAAACATAAGGGTAATTTACAATATCAAATTTTTCATATTCATTGCTTAAAATATCTATTTGTTGGATCACTTCATCATCATATCCTAGTTTGTAACCTATGGTAGTTTTTATATCGTTTGGATCAAGGAACTTTATAGCATCTTGGATTTTTGGTATTGTAAATTTATCACAAAGTATAAAAGTATATCTATTTGTTAAAAACTTTTGAAGATCTATATGAGTTCTGCCGTGTAAAGAGATAGTATCTATGTCGTTGTCGTTGATTAATAGTTTTGATTGTATATATTTTTTACTAGAGATATTGTCTATAATCTTCACATATTGTTTATCTAAATCTTTAGCTATTAATATACCTGCACTAAAAAAAAATGGACTACCAGTTACTACATATAAGATGTTTTGAGTTTTGTAGTTTGCTGTGATATACTCTTTTGCTTTTTTATATCTACATTTTAATATATTTTTCTTCTCTTCTTTAAAATTATCATCACATATTATTGTATCGTATTGATCTAGGTCTAAAGAAATATTGGTAAAGTCATAATCTGCCATACCGTTACCTATGATTGTTACCATATTTTTGTCTCCAAATGTTATTGTTTAATTCTATCATAAGCATCTTTATAGACTGATTTATTTGCTATGATTATTTTTATGGATTGTATTCCTGATTATGTAGTTTTATTGGTATATTTTTGCTTAAAAGTGTGAAATATTCTCTACTCATATTAAAAATTATAATATAAAAAGTAAGTTGGAAATATTTTAAAATATCTTCCATCTCTATCCCCTTTTATTAATCTGTAACTCTATCAAATCTTTTTCTATCTCATCTTTTAACTCTTGTTCTGTTGGTAGATACATCTGATATTTTGATACAAAAAGATTATCGTTTTTATTTACACTTGAATATTTTACTACTGTGTTATCTTTATCTGTGCAAAGCAATATGCCAATAGTAGGATTATCATTTTCACTTTTTTCTAAATCATCATACATATTTACATACATATCAAGTTGTCCTATATCTTGATGAGTTAGTTTACCACTTTTTAGCTCAATTATCACAAAACATTTTAAAAGATAGTTGTAAAAAACTAAGTCAATATAAAAATCACTAAGTTCAGTCTTGATATGCTTTTGTCTAGCTACAAATGCAAAACCACGACCAAGTTCAAGTAAAAATTCTTGAATTTTGTCTATCATAGCAGATTCAAGCTCATCCTCTCTAAATGCGATATTATCTTTTAAATTTAAAAACTCCAATACATAAGGATCTTTGATAATATCTTTTGGAGAAAGTTGCATATTTTTTGTTTTTTCTTTTGCTTCAAGTTCTACTACACTTTTATCTTTACTTGATATTATTCGCTCAAAATAATGAGTGCCGATTTGTCGCTCCAGTGCCCTTACACTCCAGTTTGATTTTACAGTTTCATCTATATAATACTCTCTGGCTTCTTTATTTTCTACTCTCATTATAAGCTTATAATCTTAACTTTCGCACCTAAAACCAAGTAATCTTTGAGTAATATCCCTTAATGTA
>CAJXII010000100.1 GCA_913054415.1 uncultured Arcobacter sp. | reverse complement strand
TATCAAAAACTTTTCAAAAAAATGTTCAACACTCTCTTTATGACCAAAAAACACAACTCCCTTTTATAGTTGAACCGTTGTCATCTATGACACTAAAAGCAGCGGAGATTTTACGAGACAAAGTTTTTAAAGATGATATAAAAGAGAAGATTTTTGAACCATATTGGACTACAAAACATCAATCGCAAGGGACAGGTTTAGGTCTTAGTATAGTTTATAATCTTATTACTAACTTATTAAATGGTAAAGTTTATATCAAAAATGAGCAATATACTTATGAAGGTAATCAATATATTGGTGCAAATTTCATAATTGAACTAAATAAATAAAAGGAAAAGTTATGTCTAAAAATAGAACAATTGGGATGTGGTTATATACAAATGGTGGTGGAGATAAGATCGCTAAAAAAATTATCAAAAAACTAAACGATAGAGATATAGATGTTATCAATGATATAAAATTGCATAATTGTATATCAAAAAATGGGCATATATATACTCCTGATAATATCAAAGTAGATAAACTAGATCTATTTTTCTCTTATAATGCTGGGGAACAAACTCAATACCAAACATATCTATATCAAGCACTAAATCGTGTAATACCTATGATAAACTCTTATGATGCTTTTGCTTTAACTGAAGATAAATTTCAAACATCATTTGTATTAAGAAATGCAGGTGTTGCAACAGCTGATTATAAACTTTGCCATAGAGATAATGCTCAAGCTTTAAAAAAGATTATAAAAAAATGGGATAAGATGGTTTATAAACCAACAGATGGTTGGGGTGGAGTTGGACTTACAAAGATTGAGAGTGAAGCAAATCTTAATATGTTATTACCATTTTTAAATCAGATGGATTTAAGATATTTTTATGTAGAAAAATTTATAAAATATGATAATACAGACTTTAGAATAGATATAGTTGATGGTAAATTTGTATCTTGTTATGGAAGAAAAGCAAGTGGAGATGATTGGAGAACAAATGTTACAAGCGGTGGAAGTGTATTTTTAAGAGATGCTCCTGATGAAGCGGTGAAAATTGCAAAAAAAGCTTGTAAAGTTTGTGGAGTTGATATTGGTGGAGTTGATATTATATATGATATTGAAAAAGAGCAATATGTAGTTTTAGAAGTCAATGGAATACCTGCTTTTGCCACTCCTGAACAGGAAAAAATGGGATTAGATTTTAACAATAAAAAAATAGATCTTATAGTAGATCTAATAGATAGAAAAACAAAACAAAAAGGATAAAATTTATATGATAGTAAATATAACATTACCAAATAGCTCTTACGATATTATTATAGATAAATTATCAGATATAAAAATAGATACAAAAGTAGTAATTGTAACAAATCCAACTATTAGTGCTTTGCATTTAGAATATCTTTTAAAACATATCAAAGCAAAAGATGAGAATTTAAGTGTAGTAACTATACCAGATGGGGAACAATATAAAACTTTATCGACAATAGAGGATATTTTAGAGCATTGTTTTATCCATAAGCTAAATAGAGGCTCTTGCTTGATAGCATTTGGTGGTGGTGTAATTGGAGATATGACAGGATTCGCTAGTGCTATATATCAAAGAGGAATAGATTTTATACAAATACCAACAACACTTTTAAGTCAAGTTGATGCAAGTGTAGGTGGTAAAACAGGTGTAAATAATAAATTTGGTAAAAATCTAATAGGTGCTTTTCATCAACCAAAAGCAGTTTATATAGATTCATCTTTTTTAAATACATTACCTAAAAGAGAATTTAGTGCTGGTGTAGCTGAGATTATTAAAATGGCAGTATGTTTTAATCAAGATTTTTTTCAATGGTTAGAACAAAATAGCTTAGATAACTTACAAAATATAGATACTGCCATAGCAAAATCTGTGCAAACAAAAGCTTGGGTGGTATCACAAGATGAGAAAGAGAAAGGTTTAAGAGCCGCATTAAACTATGGACATACATTTGGACATATTGTTGAAAATGAAACAAACTATGAAAAATATCTACACGGTGAAGCTGTAGGTATAGGTATGGTTATGGCAAATTTATTAGCTATAAAACTTGGTTTGTTAACCAATGATGAAGCTTTAAGGATTAAAAATCTTTTAAAACAATATGATATCCCTACTACATATAAGATTGAAGATGTTGATAGTTTTTATGAACATTTCTTTTTAGATAAAAAAGCACTTGATAATAAAATCAAATTTATTTTGCCAGTAGGTATTGGGGATTGTAAGATTACAAATGAGATCTCAAAAGATTTGGTGATCGAAGTTTTAAAGGAATTTAATTAAATGAGATATTTACTAATAATATTTTTATTGATAATTAATATATATGCAAATGAAACAAATAATAGTTCATCTTCAGTAGATAATACAAAAGCACAAATAGAAGTTTTAAAAAATAAGATTCAAGCTATCAATGATGAGATTAAAGATAATATTTGGATCAAAAGATATGAAAATTATCTTACATATAGAAAGATTGAAAAAGAGTTAACCAAAATAAAAAAAGATGCCAAGAAATATTCAAGATATAGAAGTAGTAAATATAAAGAGATATCTTATCAACTAAATAATAAAGTAAAAATTAAAGAAAACGAACTTGAGCTTATTAGTGAATATAAAGATTCTCCAATAGGTAGCCAAATCAAACCACAACCTATAGATAAAGCACCAAAAGTTACAAATCCATTTGTGATAATAGAAGCATACACATATATTAAAAAACTAAATGAAAATAAACTTTTATATAAAGAAGCAAAAGATCAACTTATATCTCTTTTGGGCAATATTTCACAACTTTTGGATCTACATAATCAACTTGATAAACTTGATAAAAATGATTTAACCAATAGGTTAAAAGTAAATCTTAGACTCAAACAACTCAAACAAGAGGTAAAAGATTTTACTATGGTAGTTGAGATTGTTTCTACAACTTATGATGTTTATACTAAACGAATAGATCAAGTTGTCCAAGAGTTAAATAGTCAGATAAAAGAGGAGATACAACAAATATTTAAAACTGCTATTATTATAGCTATATTGTTTGGTTTATCTATTTTAGCAAGAATGTTGGTAAAAAAATATATTGATGATGATGATAAACACTACACTACGAATAAATTAATTACTTTTGCTTTTATATTATTATCAATTTTTGTGATACTTTTTACATATATTGATAATGCTTCATATTTAGTTACATTTTTAGGATTTGCATCTGCTGGTATCGCTATTGCTTTAAAAGATTGGTTTATGTCTATATTTGGATGGGTTGCTATTATGACAAGTGGATCTATTCGAGTAGGAGATAGAGTAAAAGTGATAAGAAATGGGATACAAGTAGTAGGTGATGTGCTAGATATTACACTACTGAAAATATCAGTTAGAGAGGATGTTACACTTACAAGTTATACTGTAAATAAAAGAACAGGGAGGGTATTTTTTATACCAAATAATTATATTTTTACAGATATGATAGCAAACTATACTTTTGATACTATGAGAACAGTTTGGGATGTTGTAGAGATACAAATCACTTATGATTCAAATCATAAAAGAGCAGTAGAGTTAGCAAAATCTATAGCTATATCAAATGCAAAACCATATACTGATTTAGCTAGAAAAAGATTACAAAAAATGAGAAAAAAATATGTATTAAGAAACTCAAATCCAGAACCTAGAATATTTGCTTTTATTGAGCCTTATGGAATTAATATATCTACTTGGTTTCATACAAATGCTCACTCTACACTAGGACTTAGACATACTATGAGTATGGATATATTAGATGCCTTTAAAAGTGCAGATGATATACAAATCGCTTATCCTACACAAACTTTAGAACTACAAAATAAAACAGAAGCTAAGGTTTTAGATATTAATAATCAACCACCTGGATTGTTTGATTGATGGTAAAAGTATTTTTTAAAACTTTTGGGTGTCGAACAAATATGTTTGATACTCAAGTGATGATGAACAATCTAAAAAATTTCGCTATAACTTTTGATGAAAAAGAGGCAAATATAGTTGTTATCAACTCTTGCACAGTAACAAATAGTGCTGATAGCACCGCAAGAAATTATATAAATAGTCTAAAAAAATTACCACTAAATCCAAGAGTAATATTTACAGGTTGTGGAGTTTGGACAAAAGGGGAACAACTTTTTAAAGATGATAAAATTGATTCACTTTTTGGACATAGTGAAAAAGAGAAAATTGATCAGTTATTACAAAACAATCAAAGATTTTTTGAAGCTGGAGATCTTAAACATATAGATAATACTATTATAGAAAAAATGGTCGGTAAAAGTAGGGCATTTGTCAAAATTCAAGAGGGATGTAGTTTTAACTGTAGTTATTGTATCATACCTGCTGTTCGTGGAAAAGCTAGAAGTTATGATGAAGAAAATATTTTAAAACAGATCACCACTTTAGCATCAAATGGTTTTGGAGAGTTTATCCTTACTGGAACAAATGTAGGCTCTTTTGGTAAAGGTTTAGATTATAAAGATTCAAAAGCAAAAGATGGTTTAGCTAGATTATTAAAAAAAATATCTCTTATTCGTGGAGTTAGAAGAATTAGATTAGGAAGTATTGAGCCTATTCAAATTACTGATGAGTTTAAAGAGATATTAACTGAACCTTGGATGGGTAAACATCTACATATTGCACTTCAACATACAAGTCCTACTATGCTAAAACTTATGAATAGAAGAAATAGTGTAGAAAAAGATTTAGAATTATTTGAGTTTTTAAGCTCAAAAGGTTATGCATTAGGAACAGATTATATAGTAGGGCATCCTGGAGAAACAGATCAAATTTGGCAAGAAGCGATAGAGAATATCAAACTTTTTCCACTTACACATATACATCAGTTCACATATAGCAAAAGAGATGGAACACAAAGTGCTATGATGAAAGATCAAGTTAATGGAAATATCTCAAAACAACGAGCAAATCAGTTAGTAAGTATTGTAGAGGAAAAAAATCTACAATTTAGGCAACAACATCAACCTCTTGAGATTTTAATAGAAACACAAAAAAATAATATCTATACAGGGTATGATCAGTTTTTTAATAAAATAGAGATTTCAAGCGATACAGATCTTGTAGGAAATTGGGTATATATTGATGATTATGAGGTTAAATCAAAAAATAATGTAGCTAAGTTTTAAATTTGAATATTCCCTTGATATAAATTATAAATAGGGAAGGCTAAATCATAATTATTCCATTGTAATTCTCCATATTCCAAATTAAATTTCTTAAATAAATTTTTATCTTGATATCTTAACTTTCGCACCTAAAACCAAGCAATTTAGCAGTCACATCCTTTAGTGTATCAACTATAGCAGTAAAATCTTCATTTCTATTTACAACTTCATCTATTTGT
>CAJXII010000099.1 GCA_913054415.1 uncultured Arcobacter sp. | reverse complement strand
TTAATAAATAGCATTAAATACACACCAAAGAATGAAACTATTTATATTTGTTTATATGATAAAAGTTTAATAATTAAAAACAAAGGTCATATTAAAAACTTAAATAAAATTACCAATAAATTTTATAGAGAAAATAAAAATGAAGGTGGTTTTGGAGTTGGGCTTTATATTGTTAAAAAATTATCACAAATAAATAATTTGAAATTTGAAATTTATAATGAAAGTGTTTTTGTTGTAAGTAAAATTAGTTTGTAAAAAAGGTTAAAGCATATACACTTTAACCTTTTTCTTTTATCTATTAAAATCTTTTAATATCGCAAGTGCTGCTTTTCTACCATCTGCGGCTGCTGTTACTGCAAGATCTGCTCCTCTAACAGCATCACCACCAGCATATATTCTTGCATTTGAAGTTCTTTTTTCTTCATCTACTATAATATCTCCCCACTTTCCAGTATTTATTTGTGCATCATCATACCAAGGAAGTTCAAGGTTATCAAAACCGAGTGCTAGAATAATAACATCACAATCTAATGAAAAATCACTATCTTCTATAATTTCAAGTTTTCTTCTTCCGCTTTCATCAGCTTCACCCAATTTAGTTCTTTGACAAATCAGTCCTTTTACATGTCGACCTTTATCAATCATAACCTCTTTAGGAGCAGTATTAAATTCAAAAACAACACCCTCTTCTTTGGCATTGATTACCTCTTTTTTACTTCCTGGCATATTCGCTTCATCTCTTCTATAAACACATCTAACCGATTTTGCTTTCATTCTTACAGATGTTCTAACAGCATCCATAGCGGAATCTCCACCACCAATTACTATAACATTTTTATTTTCTAAAATATTTTCATAAAAATCTTCAAATACCATTTTTTGAGCATGTCTTAAAATATCCATAACATAATGTACTCCATGAGCATCTTCATTTTTTATTCTAGCACCTCTGCTACTTGGTGCTCCAATGCCAACAAAAATAGCATCATACTCATCCATCATTCTTTTAAATTGCTCTGGAGATTTTATATTACTATTTAGATGAAGATTCATGCCTGCTTCTTGCATCCAATTAAATCGTCTTAGAATTACATCTTTTTTGATTTTAAAGTTTGGAATACCGTAAGTAAGAAGCCCTCCAGGTCTATCAGATTTTTCAAACATATCTACTTCAACACCACCTCTTAGCAAAAAAGTAGCACAGCTCATACTGGCAGGTCCACTTCCAATTACGGCAACTCTTTTTCCGATTTTATCTAAATTTTCTCCATAATCTGGTTTAAGCCCCATTTTAAAAGCCTGTTCGTTTAAATAAACCTCAATGGCTCCAATAGATACACTTCCGCTTTCTGTTTTTGCTATAGTGCAACCACCTTGACAAAGCACATCATGAGGACATACCATTCCTAATATTTCAGGAAAAGGAGAAATCTCATTGCTTGCTTTAAATGCCCCTTTAATGTCTCCATTTTTTACTTTTTCTATCCAGATTGGAATTTTATTTTCCAGCGGACAACCAGTTCTACAAAAACTAAACTCACTATTCATACCTTTTAACAAGTCAACAGGGCATTTGATACATCTTAGTGATTGTGTATCTGCTTCATCTTTGCTAAAAAGGTGGTAAGTCGGGTAAAAATCTACCACCCTTTGTTCAGCTTCTCTTTTCCTAGGTGTCTCTTTTTTTATTTTTAGATACTGTTTTTTTCTATTCATTTTTTTATTCCTTCAATTCTATATAGTCTATATGCATCTCTTGTCCAGTTAGAACTTCGGTATTTCCACCTTGGCAATAAGGACAAAAAAAGTTAAAATTATCAACGATAGCTTCTTTTCCGCAATCTTTACAAGCGATCGTTATATCAATCAATTGCATCTGCATTGTTGCATCCTGACAAGCAGTTCCTTCTTTAAATACATTAAAACTCTCTTGTAAAAAATGTGGCTCAATTCCGCTCATCTTTCCAATTTTAACAACTACTTTATCAACCTGCTTACCTTTGGAATGTTTTTCGCAAATATCAAGCATCGATTGAACTATAGTATATTCATGCATCTTGATTAGCTTTTCATAGTCTGAATTTGTTTAAATTGCTCATAATCAATCAACCTTATAGCATCAGTTGGACAAATATTGATACAAGCCTGCTTTCCATTCTCTCCGCCACACAAATCACAAGTAAGTGCTACCATTTGACTTATAGGAGCATCCGGTTTTGTATTTACTGCCATTACTACAGCACCATAAGGACAGACCATATCACAGCTTTGACAACCTATACAATCATCTTCATAATATTTAACATAACCATCTTCAAATTTAATGATATCTACAGGACAGGCCTCAAGACAAGGGGCATCAAGGCATTGCATACACTGCATAGGTGCTGTTTTGCCGTCTACTTTAATTACCTTATTTCTTGAAGGTGCTATTATCTCACCATTTAGTGCCATTTCATAAACAGTATCGATATCCAATCCCATATGACTTGCAGAACAAGCCAATTCACAATTGATACAGCCTATACACTTGTTAGGGTCTGCATATATAAATCTATTATTTCTCATTAACTTCTCCTATCTTTCCGTACAAGATATACAAGGGTCAATACTATTGAGTATCATAGTTACATTATCAACTTTATCACCCAAGATCATCACTTTCAAAGCTTCCCAATTTGTAAAAGTAGGAACTTTCCATTTCATTCTTTCTGGTTTTTGCGATCCATTTGTTTTGAGATAATATATAAGCTCCCCTCTTGGTGCCTCAACTCTAACAACAGCCTCTCCAGCTGGAATATGTGGTCTTTTTTCTACATAAGTATCACCTTCTGGAAGATTTACCACAACCTCTTTTATCATTCTAATAGCTTCAACAATGTCTCCAAATCTAGCCATAGCTCTTGAGTGAACATCACAACCATCTCTTAAAGTAGCCTTTGGCTTAAGCTCACCATAAAGCGAATAAGGTGCTACAATCCTTACATCATTATTTACACCACTTCCTCTAGCAACTGGTCCTGTTACTCCTAGCTCTAAAGCATCTTCATATGGCAATATACCAACTCCAACTGTTTTAGCTCTTATGATTTCATCATTTTCAAATCTATTTTGAAGCTCTTTTGCTTTTGGCTCTACAAGTGCAATCTTCTCTAGAATAAGTTTGATCTTCTCCTCATTCAAATCATACTTAACTCCTGTTAGCTGATTTGCACTCATATCCATTCTATTACCCCAGATTATCTCTTTTAAATCTTGCATATATTCTCTGGTATTCATCGTATCTTTCATTAGTTCATGATGATGAGCTAAATGTGCCAACATAGCAAGGTTAAACAAATTTGAAGCCACTCTTTTTACTTCATCTGCAACAACTCTTAATGCTTCAGCTCTTGGAGATATTTTTATTCCTGAGATTTTTTCTACAGCTAAAGCATAAGCAAAAGGGTGATTGTTTGAACATAAAGAACAAACCCTTTCAGTTAAGATAAGATTTTGCATAAAATTCTTTTGAGTTACCAAAGACTCCATACCTCTGTGGATAAAACCGTTAATGACTTCTACATGTGTTACTGTCTTGTTTTCATCAGCAATAAGTTTAAAATATACTGATTCTTCCAATTCCGGATGAAATGGTCCTATAGTAATTTTTTCTTTCATTATCTTACTTCCTTATTTACTTTTTCCCATAAAATATCTGTTTCACTTACACCCATTTGCATTTTAGACAAAGGTATATACTCGTTTAAAACCCCTGCAACAAGACTATAGTCCAAAAATAATCTATCTTTATTAGGATGTCCTACTGGTTCAACATCATACATCTCTCTTATCTCTCTCTCAGCCCAATTCGCACTAGGAAGAATAGGAGTTATAGAGATAATTGTTTGATCATCTGTTTCTAACTCCACATTGATAATTGTTCCACCAACATCAAAATGATAAATAACCGTATGTTCACCACTATCATTTTTATATGCTGTTACAACAATGCATCTACCTTTGTAAGCTTTAATTGTATTTGCAATAGGCTCTATATCTTTTTTATGCTTTAGCACAATCCAAGCTATGCTATTTCCATAATTATCTTCCTCTTCTTTTAGCTCATACCCTGCTGATATTTTATTTTTTATCGCATTATTAAACTCTTCGATTCTCATGCATACATCCTTTTAAAATTAGCTTCTTTTCTACATTTTGGACAAATATTCTCATTTAGTTTTGATACATTGTTGTGAACATAAGCTTTATTTAAAAGCCCTTTTGAAGGAGGCATATAACTCTCTCCACAATTAGAACATTCTTTATAATTTATATACCCTACATTTACATCACTGAATTTTTCACTTTGAAGTTTTGCCGTATCAAAGCTGTTAGTAGAGAAAATTGCACCAGTTGGACAAAAATAAGCACAGTTTCCACAAAAACAACAACTATTATGCCAAATTTTATGAACAAATCTTCCATCATCCGTTGAAGATATTTCAATAGCATTTGAAGGACAAACTATCTCACATGTTCTACAGGCTGTGCAGTTTTCTTCATTAAGAGACATTCTTCCTCTAAAACTATCCGGAGCTGAAAAATCTTTAAAAATAGTATCGATTGCTTTTGGTGTTGCTTCACCATTCATTTTCTGCTCTAATACCTTAACACCTTTAGCAATACCTTCGGCAATAGATTGAGGTCTGGGAGGGCAACCTGCTATATTAACATCTACTTCAACAAATTTATCAAGTGGTCCATTAATAGCATACGAATCTCTAAAAATTCCGCAACTTACCGAACAAGTACCAATTCCTACAACTACAAAAGGTTTTTTTACTTTTGATAAAGAGTTTTTTAAAAAAGACTCACTTCTTGCAGTTAAAGGACCTGTAATTACCAATAAATTTGCATCTTTTACATCATCAACCAACTCTATACCTAAAGTTTCAAGTTGAAACTTATCTACAAAAGCTGTAGCAACAAATTCAACATCGCAACCGTTACAGCTACCGGTATTTATTCTAAACATTTTAGGAATAACTTTACTCATTACAAATCCTCACAATCGCATAATTTTGCACCAAGTGCTTCTACTAAATCTTCAAAAAAACAGCCATCCTCTCTATGATAATCATCATAAAACTCTACAAACACCTCTCCATAATTATCCATTTTACGGATAGAAATATCAGGTACAATTCTATGCCTATGAGATAATTCATCTGCTTTGGATAATATTCTCTCTTTTTGTTCTTCATTAAAAAAAACTAGAACAATTCCATGACATCTTCCCTCAGATTCACAATACATTCGTATACATGTTTCATCCACAATCACTCCTTTTACCCAAATTGTAATTTAAATCTTTCTGAAGAATTATACGTAAAGAGCATAAAAGTCTACTTAAAAAAAGTAAATAACCATTCAGTCATTAATATCAATATGAATGTATATTCATTTCATTTAATAAATATA
>CAJXII010000098.1 GCA_913054415.1 uncultured Arcobacter sp. | reverse complement strand
AATGATACTTTTTTAGAATTGGATGGTAGATTTTATATTATGGATTTATTTGGGAGTATAATAAAAATTTTACTTATTGACAATTTTCACAAATTCCATATAGATACATAGTATGATCTAAAAGTTTAAAACCAAAATTATTGGCTATTTGTTTTTGTTTTTGCTCTATATCTTCATCTACAAACTCTATAATTTTATTACATTTGATACATACTAGATGATCATGATGTTTTTTATCATTTGATTCAAATTTTTTACCATCTTTATTGATAGCTATTGATGAGATAAGATTAACTTCCTCTAAAAAAGCTAATGCTCGATATATAGTAGCTATACCTATATTCATATTTGGATACTCTTTATTTAAGATATTATATATATCTTCTGCACTTAGATGATTATTATATTTTAAAATTGTTTCAAATATAACCTCTCGTTGCTTAGTATATTTTAAACCTTTGCTTTTTACTATTTGTTTTAACTCTTCAATCTTTTTCATAACGATATGATAACATAAATTAATTTAATAGTCAAAATGATACTCATTATCATTTTAAGAGTTTATTAAGTTTGCAATAGATATTATTTCATACTAAAAAAATATAAGGATATAGACATATATGAAACTGTCTGAATTACAACCAAATCAAAATGCAATTATTACCAAAATAGATGCAAATGAAGAACTAATGCAAAGATTTTACTCTTTTGGTATTATAAAAGGAGCAGTTATATTTATCGAAACTATAAGTTTAAAAAAACAAACTATGGAGATAAATGTAGAAGATACTATGATAGCTTTAAGAGTAGATGAAGCTAACACTATAGAAGTTGAGGTATTATAATGATATGTAAATGTGATCCTTCACAAGAGAAAGCCTGTGCTATTCCTACAGATTCTTTAGCTATTAAAGTTGTTTTAGCTGGGCAACCAAATGTAGGTAAATCATCACTTATTAATGCAATGGGTGGAAGTAATCTTAAAGTTGGTAACTTTAGTGGTGTAACTGTTGATTATACAAAAGTTTGTTTTGAACATCATTGCCATAAGATTGAGATGATAGATCTCCCAGGAACTTATTCGATCAATGGTTTCTCACAAGAGGAAAAAGTTGCTAAAGATTATTTAATAACACAAGATTATGATGTGATTATCAATGTCATAGATGCTACACATCTAACTAGAAATCTACTTTTAACACTAGAGCTTTTAACCAAAAATAAAAAAATGGTTATTGCTTTAAATATGTATGATGAAGCAAAAAAAGAGGGAATAACACTTGATATTAAACAAATACAAGCATTATTGGGTATGCCTGTAATTGCTGTATCTGCAAAAACCAACGAAGGTATTGATGAACTATTAAATCAGATTCATAACTGTTTTGATAATCCTAGAGTTCATTCAAATATAAGTTTTAATGATGCTATTGAAGATGCTATTTTTGACATAAAAACATATCTTGATGAAAAAAATTATAAATATCAAGATCTTACAACAAGAGAGATAGCACTAGGACTTCTTTTAGAGGATAAAAATCTTTTTGAACAACTACATAACCAACCAATTTTTATGGAGTTACAACCAATTTTGAGAGAATCTCTTTCTAAAATATATAATTATTATGAGACAAAAGATATATCTCAAATAGAAGCTGAGGAATTTAATGCTATAGCAAGAGGTATTAGAGCCGAAACAGTAAAAAGAGCAGATAAAAAATCACCAAAACAATTTACAAAAAAAATAGATGATATTTTAATCAATAAATATAT
This sequence comes from uncultured Arcobacter sp., assembly GCA_913054415.1. Lineage (GTDB taxonomy): Bacteria > Campylobacterota > Campylobacteria > Campylobacterales > Arcobacteraceae > CAJXII01. The sequence goes on along the minus strand of CAJXII010000098.1, from coordinate 3,938 downwards.
AGGTATCCCTATATTTTTATTTTTTATGTGGGGATTATTTCAACTTACATTTACCCTAGGAGCAATTCCTATGGATAGTATAGATAGTTCGTTTAGTTGGTTAGGGGAAGTTGTAGGGGAAAATATCACCAACGATGACTTTAGATCACTTATAGTAGATGGTATCATAAATGGTGTAGGTGCAGTTGTATTATTTTTGCCAAATATTATAATACTATATATTGGTATTGCACTTCTTGAGACAACTGGATATATGAGTAGAGTTGCATTTTTATTAGATGGATTTTTTCATAAATTTGGACTACATGGTAAAAGTTTTATACCACTTGTAACTGGTTTTGGTTGTTCCGTTCCAGCTTATATGGCTACAAGAACTTTAAAAAATAAAAAAGATAAACTTATTACACTTTTTATTATAGGATTTATGTCTTGTGGTGCAAGACTTCCTATTTATGTCCTTTTTGCAGGAGCATTTTTTTCACAAGATCAAGCTGGAAATGTGATATTTTATATCTATATTGCAGGAGCTATGCTAGGACTTATTATGGCAAAAGTTTTACGGCTTACTGCTTTTAAAGGTGATGATGAACCATTTGTAATGGAGATGCCAAAATATAGATTACCAACTTTAAAATTATTATATATGATAGTATCAAATGAAGCTTGGATGTATCTAAAAAAAGCTGGAACATTTATACTAGCAGCTACTATTTTAATATGGTTTGCATCAAACTATCCAAAGCCAGCAAATGCGGTCGCTGGAAGCGAGGCTTCTTTAGTAAAAAATGATACAATATCACCAAAAGCTCAACTAGAACAAAGTTATCTAGGACAAATAGGAAAAGCTAGTCAATTTTTATTTGAACCTATTGGATTAGACTGGAGACAAACAGTAGCACTTGAAACTGGACTTGCAGCAAAAGAGGTAGTTGTAGCAACTTTAGGGATACTTTATAATGTAGGTGAGGAAGTTGATGAAACAAGTGATAGACTTCTTAAAGAGATAAAAGCTCAAATACCTTTTGCTTCAGCTATATCTTTTATAGTATTTGTGATGATCTATCTGCCTTGTTTTGCAGCTAGTATGGTTTTTGTAAAAGAAGCAGGTGGATATAGATATTTAGCATATTTATTTATTCTAACAACTATTACTGCTTGGGTTATGAGTTTTATAGCTTATCATATCACTTTAGCTATAACATAAAGTAATTTATATGGCTATACTGATACCTTTTGTTATCATATTTTTATGTAGTGCTTATTTATATCTTAATGAAGTAAGCACTATTGGTAAAATAATTGTATATAGTTTTGAGATTTTATTTTTATTTAGTAGTTTTTTATTATATAAAAAAATCAAAAAAGATATAAAACAACAACAAATAAATCAAACTCAACTACAAATCAATGATATATTGAGAAAATTGGAAAATACAACTGATATAAAAGAACAAAAAGCTTTAAAGCATAAGCTCAAACTTTTAGAGTCTGAACTTATACAATAGAACCTAATTGCTCTCCAGCTAATAGATGAAAGTGAATATGTGCTACTTCTTGGCCACCATTTTTACCTACATTTGTGATCAATCTATATCCATCACTTTTTACACCTAATGTTAAAGCAACCTCTTGTATGAAAGTTGTCATCTGTGCCATAATATTTTCAGTCATAGCATTAAATGATTCAATATGGATTTTAGGGATAATAATAGCATGTATTTTTGCTTGGGGATTTATATCCTCAAAAGCTAAAAAATTTTCATCCTCAAGTATCGTTTTATTTGGTATCTCACCACTTACAATCTTACAAAATATACACATTTGATTACTCCTTATTTGATTAAGATATTTTATCTATTTGTTTTAATAAATCTAAATATTTCTGAAACATAGTTATTTGAGGCTTTAGCCATAAGTGAAATAACTTGTTAAATCTTTTTTGTTTTTTTTGATTTATTTTATTGTTAAAAAATGTATTAATATAACCCTCAACATTATCATTAAATGATTCTATCAATCCTAAACCAATTCCATTATTTGGTGTATTTTTAAACATATCTAACATATCTATTGTGATAGTAAGTTTATCATACATCATATTTTCATAACTATTATATATCTTATCTTGATATGAATTTAATATCTCAAGTATCTTCTCAATCAACTCTATTTCAACTTCAATAAACGGAACTTTTAATTTTTTCTTCACTATTTTAGTAGATAAAAGATTAAGCAATTTAGTTTTATCTATTTTATCTTGAATATCTATTTGCTCACTTTTTATAGGAGTAGTATTTTTAATATATGCACCATCTGATAGATTATATATTTTAGTATCTTCACTAGCTAAATTTTTTATATGTGAATCATAATTGAACAATACACTTTCAAAATGTCTAGTTGTTAAAACTTCATCTGTAAAATTTCCTTTTACTGAGATTAAATCTTCATCACTAATATAATTATTCTCTATAATATCGTGAGTTTCTACGTTTTCTATCTCTTTATAATGCTGATGCTCTTTTACATGTGCTGAACCTGTTTTTGCATCTACACTAAGATCTGTTCCTAAAAGATATATCTCTTTTGCCCCAAGTTTTAAAAGCATAGCCATAGTTACATCACCTATAGATTTACCTCCAAAAGTTCCAATATTTATAACATTATAAAGCACTTGATAGATATAAGTTTGTTTTTTACTAAAAAGCTTCAACATCTCTTTTGGTGAGTTTGATGAAGCAAATAAAAGAGCATCTTTATAAAACTCTTTTGGAATATCTTTAAATTGATCTAAAATAAATAGTGTAGGATCTACTGAAGTAATAATATCTGGTTGAACATCTGCTTTATAAAGTGTTTTAAGTGATGCTCCAAATGCCACTATCAAAAACTTATCTTGATTCTCTTGTAACCATTGTATATTTTTTGATAATGATGGACCAGGTGCTACAACTAAAACAGGTTTAGAGTGATCAAAAATTTTATATTCTTTATTGAAATTTATAAATTTATAACCTTTTTTCATCAGCCATATTTGTCTTTTTAGTGTCATTAACAAAGCAGAAAAAGGGAAATCTGAAGCTCTTGTAGAAGCTAATGTATTTAAAAAAGTATTAATAAAATCCAAATAATCATCATTTATTACTGCAAATTTAATAATATAATTAAAAAGATCAAACTCTTTTAAAAATTCATTAACAGCTTTTTTAAACTCTTCCTCTTTTGTTGTTATAGCAAATACTATCTTACAAGTTTGAGCAATCTTAGAGTAATCTGTAACAAAAAGTGATAATTTAAAAATCTCAATATCTTTCTCTGCTATTAAGATAGCTTTTGGCTTATGAGTTTGCACAAAAAGATCTATATGACGACCTAATAAGCTTCCAAAAAAAACAAATTTTTCAAGTTTTTGTAGTTGGATTTTACTAGAACTATATTTTTGGACATACTCTATTAATGGATACAAAACATGAAGATGTGTCTTTGTAATATCTGGATCTATTGTATAGTTTTGTGGAACTTTAATAGGTGTAAAGAGTTTAAATGAATTATTATCATTAAGTGTGATTTTACTTACTCTTTTTATAGCATCACTATTTAGATCTTTATTGTATAGCAAACTATTATCATCTAATTTTCTTATATCAAATGAATTATTTACCACATCCAAAGCAAATCTCTCTTTATACATATTTTGAGAGATAGCTACTTCAAACAATGCAGTCTGTCTAAATAGAGCAGGATGATTTTTTTCAAAATATTCCAAATTCCTCATATAAAACTGCTGACAATTTAATTGTATCTCATTTTCATCCATTTAATTCCTTTGTATAAGTTTTATTAGTGTATAATACCTAAACATTCTTAAGAAAGTTATAAATTAATCCCAAATAAATCCATAATATAAAATCTACCATCCAATTCTAAAAAAGTATCAT
>CAJXII010000097.1 GCA_913054415.1 uncultured Arcobacter sp. | reverse complement strand
CATTAAGGGATATTACTCAAAGATTACTTGGTTTTAGGTGCGAAAGTTAAGTTATTTATCCTAAAATTACAAGATATAAGAATCATGACAATATCTATTAATTTATAATAAAAAGTTTAATTATTTATAAAAAATACTTGAAATGAATATATGGATTAGTTTATAATTTTTTGTCTTTATTTTAATATCTATTCATCATCATATCAACTTGTTCCCAACTTAGAGTGCTATTTTGTTTATCTTTGTGAAACATATTAAAAATATATCTAGCAAACATATCTGTTTCGATATTGACTCTTGTGTCAATATTGTAAGTTTGAAATAGTGTATTTTTTATCGTATGTGGTATGATTGTTAAACGAAAACTATTATCGTAAATTTCATTGATAGTAAGACTGATCCCATCTATAGCAATAGAGCCTTTTGGGATGATATATTTTAGATACTCTTTTGGCAACTCTACAATAAAATCTTTTGAGTTTCCATTGTCATTGATATTTTTAATAGTTCCTACACAGTCAATATGTCCTTGGACTATATGCCCTTCAAATCTATCATTCATCATCATAGCAGGTTCTATATGGACAAGATTTTTATAATTTTCCATAGCCAATATCTTTTGTGATTCTAAAGATAGCTCAACACTAAAGATACCATGATCTACATAAACTACTGTAAGACAAGCACCATTGACAGCTATGCTATCTCCTATATTTGGTTTGTGTTGAGCTTGTAGTGTCAATATATTATTGTTAAAACTAACAACTGTAGCTAACTCTTTAATCAATCCTGTAAACATAAACTTCTACTATCTTAAAATACTATATATACTATAATAGCTAATACAAAAATCACACCGGTCATAATCAGTGTGATTTGATTCATATAGTCTGACATCATAGTAATATATTCTACTTATTGCATTAAATTTTTGATTTTTACTTTTAGTTTATCGATTGTAAAACCAAATTTATCAAATAATTCATCTGCTTTACCACTAGCACCAAAACCATCCATACCTATTACATGATCAGCAAATTTATAATACTCCATAGCAGTAGATGCTTCTATAGCTATAACTTTTGTATTTGGATCTATAATTTTATCTATGTAAGATTGATCTTGCTCACACAATAGATCAAAACAAGGCACAGATACGATATTGGCTTTGATACCAAAATCACTCTCTAAAAAACAAGCAGTTTGAAGTGCTAACATCACTTCACTACCACTTGCCATAAGTGTTACAGTTGCATTATCTCTTTGTGTAAGTAGATATCCACCATTTTCAACATCTCCAAAGACTCTTTTATCTTTTAAAGTTAGTAGTTTTTGTCTTGAACATACAAATCCTGTAGGGGCATTCATAGTTAAAGCTTTTTGCCAACATTTTACATTTTCACTTGCATCTGCTGGACGGAAAGTATAAAAATTTGGTAAGCTTCTAAATTGACTTAGTTGTTCGATTGGTTGATGTGTCGCACCATCTTCACCTACACCAATACTATCATGTGTCCATATAAAAGGTTGAGGAATTGAACTAAGTGCTGCAACTCTAGCTGCTGGTTTTAGATAATCACTAAATATAAAAAATGTAGCACTAAATACTCTAAATAATCCATACAAATTCATACCATTTGCAATAGCTGCCATAGAGTGTTCTTTGATACCAAAATGGATATTTCTTCCTTTTGGAAAATCACCTAAACCTGTAAGCTCAGTTTTATTTGATGGTGCTAAATCTGCACTACCACCTATAAAACTAGGCACCGCTTTTGCAATAGCATTTAAGATTTTATGGTTACTATCTCTTGTAGCTACCATACTATCTGGTTCAAATGTAGGATATTCTATTTTAGAATAATCAGGATTTAGTAAAGCATTTAAAGTTTCATTTTGCTCACTAAGTGGTAGATCTTTTTTGACAAGTTTATCCCAAGCACGACTAAGTAATGCTCCAGATTCTTTTTTATCAAATGCTTTTTTGACATCTTCATCAATCACAAATGAACTTTTTGGATCAAATCCAGCTTTTTGTTTAGATGCTTTTAGCTCATCATCTCCTAAAGGAGCTCCATGTGTATGGTGTGATCCCTCAAGTGTAGCAGCACCACGACCAATTTTTGTTTTTGCTATAATTATTGTAGGTTTATCACTATTTCTACTTTGTGTAAGTGCTTTATCGATTTGTTCAAAATCGTGTCCATCTATAGTGATAACATCAAAATTGATAGCTTCAAATCTTTTTTTAACATCTTCACTCCAAGCGATACTTATATCACCTTCAATTGTAATATCATTACTATCATATATTATAGTTAAGTTTGATAGTTGTTGATGTCCTGCTGTAGCACAAGCTTCATAACTTATACCCTCTTGAAGATCTCCATCACCACAAAAACAATATACATGATGATCTATAATTTTTGCTGTTTCGCTATTTAAACAATATTTTGCATAAGAACTTGCCATAGCAAAACCAACTGCATTTGCAATACCTTGACCTAAAGGTCCTGTTGTAATCTCTACACCTGGAGTATGTCCATATTCAGGATGTCCTGGAGTTTTACTTCCTGTTTGTCTGAAATTTTTAAGATCTTCCAAAGATAGATCAAATCCCCAAAGATGAAGTAGTGAATATACTAAACTACTAGCATGACCTCCTGAGAAAACTAATCTATCTCTATTTAACCATTGTGGATTATTTGGATCCAATTTTATATGGTTACTTAAAACAGTAGCAATATCAGCCAAGCCCATAGGTGCTCCTGGATGTCCGCTATTTGCAGCTTGAACCATATCAGCTGCTAAAAATCTAATTGTGTTAGCTTGTTTTAATAATATTTCTTTTGACAATTTTGTATCCTATTTTTAATTTTTGTCATTATATCTAAAATATGTATAAGAAAGATTAAATCGTTTTATGTTAATATTCGCTTCATATATTATTTTCAAGATAAAAGGCAATTATGAAAAATCTAGTTATAGTGGAATCACCAGCAAAAGCAAGAACAATATCAAAATTTTTAGGTCGCGACTATAAAGTTATGGCATCTATGGGGCATGTAAGAGATCTACCAAAATCAAAATTGGGGTTTGATCCTGATAATAATTTTGAACCACAATATTTGGTATCAAGAGATAAAACGAAAGTTATAGCAGAGTTAAAGAAACAGATCACAAAAGATACTACTATCTATCTAGCGGCCGATGAGGATAGAGAGGGGGAAGCTATAGCTTGGCATCTAATACCTGCTCTAAAGATCAAAAAAAATCCTATAAAAAGAATAGTGTTTCATGAGATTACAAAAGAAGCAATTTTAAATGCCTTAAAAACTCCAAGAGATGTAGATCAAAACTTAGTAGATGCTCAACAAGCAAGAAGGATACTTGATCGTGCTGTGGGATACAAACTATCACCTTTACTTTGGAAAAAAGTAAGGTATGGACTAAGTGCTGGAAGAGTTCAAAGTGTAGCTGTTAGGATTATTGTCGATAGAGAAAAAGAGATAGAAGCTTTTAAACCTCAAGAGTATTGGAATATTAAACTTGATTTTAAAGATCCAACTTTTAAAGCTTTATTGGCAAAAATAGATGGTAAAGCTAAAAAAGTAAGAACCGAAGTAGAGGCTAATGAGATAGAAAATTCTTGTAGCCAATCAGATTATGTGCTAGATGATATTCAAGAGAAACAAAGCAAAAGAAATCCCGCACCACCTTTTACAACATCTACACTTCAACAAGAAGCAAGTAGAAAGATAGGGTTTGGGGTAAAACAAACTATGATTGTAGCACAACAACTATATGAAGGTAGTGTAAGTGTTCCAAATCATACAGGCGGACTTATTACATATATGAGAACAGATAGTGTCAATCTAAGCAAAATGGCAACATCTATGGCAAAAGATGTTATTACTAAAGAGTATGGAAAAGAGTATGCTTTATCAAAAGCAAGAGTTTATAAAAGTAAAGCAAAAGGAGCTCAAGAAGCACACGAAGCTATTAGACCTGTAAATTTAGCTTTAAAACCAAGTGATGTGCAACCATATCTTGATAATGCTCAGTTTAAGTTGTATAGTTTGATTTGGAAAAGAACATTAGCAACACAGATGGCACAAGCAGTAGTAGCAAATACTACATATAAAATATTAGCAGGAAAAAATAAAGAGTATGAATTCAAAGCTGTAGGAACAAAAATAGTTTTTGCTGGATTTATGAAAGCATATACAGAAGGTAGTGATGATCCAGAAGCAGCACTTGATAATACTGAAAAGTTTTTACCAAATATCAAACAAGGGACAATCTTAAATCTTGATAAACTAACAAAAGAGCAAAATTTTACCAAACCACCAGCAAGATATACAGAAGCGAGTTTAGTTAAAAAACTTGAAGCAGAAGGGATTGGTCGTCCATCTACTTATGCTCCTACTATTGCTACTATTCAAGCAAGAGAGTATATTATCAAAACAGATGATAAAAAACTAAAACCTACACTAATAGGAACAGTTGTCAATGATTTTTTAGTTGAACATTTTTCACATATTGTTGATCTAGGTTTTACTGCTAAGATTGAAGAGGAGTTTGATGAGATAGCTGAAGGTAAAAGATTATGGCAAGATGTTATCAAAGAGTTTTATTTTCCTTTTGTAAAAAATATAGAGGATAAAGAGCAAAATGCCCCAAGAGCAAAATTCTCAGATGTTAAAGAGTTGGGTATAGATCCTGCTACAAATAAAGTTGTAACTGCAAGAGTAGGGCAATATGGACCTTATGTTCAACTAGGAACTAAAGAGGATGAAGAAAAACCTAAAATTGCTTCTATACCATCAAATCTTAGTGCTAATACTATTACACTTGAAGAGGCTTTGGTCCTGTTGCAACTACCAAAAGTTTTAGGTGTAGATGAAGATGGTAATGATGTAAAAGTAAATATAGGAAGATTTGGACCATATATACAGATAAAATCACAATATTTTAGTATTAAAGATGATGATCCATATACGATAACTTTGGATCGTGCTTTAGAAGTTGCCAAAGAGATTAAAGAGCAAAAAGCAAAAGCTTTAATCAAAGATTTTCCAGATGAAAAGATACAGATTTTAACAGGTAGATATGGAGCATATATCAAACAAGGTAGAAAAAATTTCAAACTACCTAAAAAACTCGATGAACAAGATATCAAAGCTTTAACTATAGATGAGGTAAAAGATATTATTAAAAATCAACCAAAAACTAGAAGAACAAAAGGTGCAAAAAAATAAATTTATCTACTCTTTTATAGTTGGTATTTTAAGAGTAAATATAGCACCATCTTCGCCGTTAGTAACAATAATATCTCCGTTGCTATGATCTCGGACTATGATTTGACTCATATATAATCCAAGTCCTGTTCCATCTTTTTTCATTTTAGTAGAAAAGTATGGGTCAAAGATTTTATCTATAATATTTTTGGGTATTCCACCTGCATTATCACTGATTTCAAGATATGAATATGTATCATCATTATATGTTTTAATATAGATTGCAGGATTTTCTATTTTTCTTTCCAATAAAACATCCTCAGCATTTTTGATAATATTTAATATCACTTGTCTTAGTTCATTTGGATATGTATAGATTTTCTTTTTACAGTTTGTTGCTATCTCAAGTTTAATATTTTTATTTTGTAAAGTTGTTTCTATAATATCAATAGCACCTTTTATAATATCACAATATAATATCTCTGTTTTCTCTTTATCTTGTTTGTAGAAGTTTCTAAAATCATCTATAGTTATAATGTCCCCAGAAAAAATAACCAATTTCAAGAATATTTATATTCCTAAATA
>CAJXII010000096.1 GCA_913054415.1 uncultured Arcobacter sp. | reverse complement strand
GATACTTTTTTAGAATTGGATGGTAGATTTTATATTATGGATTTATTTGGGAGTAAAGCTTATTTTAAGAGTTTTTTAAGTATCATTCCAGACTAAAATTTTTGAAATAAGGATCAAACAGCTATGGCAAATCATAAATCAGCTGCAAAAAGAGCAAGACAAACAATAGTAAGAACTGAAAGAAACAGATTTTTTAAAACAAGAATCAAGAATGTAACAAAATCTGTTTTAGAAGCAGTAGATGCTAACGATAAAGAAAAAGCTGCAGAAGCTTTTAAAACAGCAAACAAATATTTACACCACTGTGTAAGTAAAGGTATCCTAAAAAAAGGAACTGCTGCTAGAAAAGTAAGTAGATTACATAAAAAAGTAAACTCTTTATAAAAGTGCTAAGTGTTAATATAGATGTTTTATAGCATTTATATTCTCACTTTTCTTTCCAAAATATAAATTCATTAGGTATCATAATGTTACAAGATAAATTACAAAAATTTATTGATAGATTTGATGAGATAAACAAATTATTGGTAGATCCAGATATTTTAACAAATATCAAAAAAATGACAGAGCTTTCAAAAGAACAATCTTCGATTAGCAAAGTAGTAGATGCTGCAAAAGAGTATAATCAAATCATAGAAGGTATTGAAGAGAATAAAATGCTTTTAGACGATGATGAACTAGGTGATCTTGCAAAAGAGGAACTAAAAGAGTTAGAAGCTAGAAAAACTCAACTAGAAGATGAGATCAAAATCTTACTACTTCCTACTGATCCAAATGATGATAAAAATATTTTTATCGAACTTCGTGCTGGAACAGGTGGAGATGAAGCCGCTATTTTTGTAGGGGATCTTTTTAGGACATATATAAGATATGCTGATAATCAAGGTTGGAAAACTGAGATTATGAATAGTAGTGAGTCTGAATCTGGCGGATACAAAGAGATGGTTTTTCAAGTTAAAGGAGAAGCTGTTTATAGTAAAATGAAATTTGAATCAGGAATACATAGAGTTCAAAGAGTTCCAGCTACTGAATCTCAAGGAAGGGTGCATACTTCAGCAATCACTGTTGCAGTTATTCCAGAAGTTGATGATATAGAGATAGAAATAAGAAGTGAAGATCTTAAAATTGATGTGATGAGAGCTAGTGGTTGTGGTGGGCAATGTGTCAATACCACAGATAGTGCAGTCCGAATCACACATATTCCTTCAGGTATCGTTGTAACAAACCAAGATCAAAAATCTCAACATAAAAATAAAGAAAAAGCTATGAAAGTTTTAAAAGCTAGACTTTATGATATGCAAGAGCAAGAGAGAATGGAAAAAGAGGGAGCTAATCGTAAAGAGCAAGTAGGAAGTGGAGATAGAAGTGGAAGGATACGAACTTATAACTATCCACAAGGAAGAATATCAGATCATAGAATAAATCTGACACTTTATAGACTTGATGCGATTATGAATGATGGATTATTAGATGAGATTATCGATCCTTTAATAGCTGATCATCAAGCAAAACTTATGGATGCTTCAGGATTATAATAATATAATCAAACAATTTTATATAGGAGACAAAGATGCAATACCCAAAATGCCCAGAATGTGGCGGAGAATATGTTTATGAAGATGGACCACTATTAATATGTCCTGAATGTGCTTATGAATGGGCAAAAGATAGTGCTACATCTGAAGATGAAGATCAGTTTATCGTAAAAGATTCAAATGGAAATATCTTAAATGATGGTGATGATATTACAGTTATCAAAGATCTCAAAGTAAAAGGTGCTAGTGGTCCTATAAAAGCAGGAACAAAAGTAAAAAATATTCGTCTTGTAGATAAAGATCACAATATAGACTGTAAAATACCAGGATTTGGTGCTATGGCACTTAAATCTGAATTTGTAAAAAAGGCATAATATGAGTGGAAAAATTTTTGTAGATGCTTGTAAAGGAAAAGAAACACCTTATACTCCTGTATGGATGATGAGACAAGCGGGAAGGTATCTACCTGAATATATGGCAGTAAGAGCAAAAGCTGGTAATTTTTTAAACCTATGCCACGACCCTAAAAAAGCTTGTGAAGTTACACTTCAACCTGTAGATATTGTAGGAGTAGATGCTGCTATATTATTTAGTGATATTCTAGTAATTCCAGATGAGATGGGTATGGATCTAAGCTTTGTAAAAGGGGAAGGTCCAAAATTTAGTGATCCTATAAAAACACAAGAGGATTTAGATAGATTAATAGGTGGAAAAGAAGCTGCTAGAAAATTAACTTATGTTTATGAAACTATCGAGTTAATAAAAAAAGAGTTAGATCAAGATAAAGCACTTATTGGATTCACAGGAGCACCTTGGACACTTGCTACTTATATGATAGAAGGACAAGGAACAAAAACATACAATATCTGTAAAAAGATGATGTATACAAATCCACGACTTTTACATAATATTTTAGCAAAAGTAACTGAAGTAGTAAAAATCTATATGGAGAAACAAATAGAAGCAGGAATTGATGTAGTCCAAATATTTGATTCTTGGGCAAGTGCTATTGAGCCTAGCAAATACAATGAATTTTCTTGGAGCTATATGGTGGAAATTGCCAATTATCTAAAAAGCAGACATCCTGAAGTGCCAATTATTATGTTTCCAAAAGGGGTAAGTGCATTTGTAGAACAAGGCTTAGTGTATGGAAACTTTGATGTATTTGGTGTAGATTGGGGAACTCCTATGGCTATGGCAAAAGAAAAACTAGGCGATAGATATGTGCTTCAAGGAAATATGGAGCCTTGTAGATTGTATGATAAAAAAGCTACAACATCTTGTGTAGAAGCTATACATAAAACAATGGAAGGCAAAAGACATATATTTAATCTAGGACATGGGATACTTCCAGATGTGCCTGTTGAAAATGCGAAACATTTTGTAAGCGAATGTCAAAGAGTAAGCGCCAAATAAAACAGATTTTTTTAATACTAATCTTCCTATTTTTTGTAGGATGTGAAGATAAAAGCTATATCGTTCAAACTTATGATAAAAAACTTTTATCTTCAAAAATTAGTTGTTTAAAACTAAATATTCAGCCATATTCAAAAGTGTTATTCAACTCATCAAAAAATCTATACCATTTCTCTAGTGATTGTGATTATGAATTGGTGATTCGACACAAATCAGATATAGTGTGTAATAGTCCTTATAATACAAATAGATCATTTCATAAATTTGTAGAGTTGGATCTAAAATATAAAAATAAAACTTTTTACACAATATACAAAGATCTAAAAGATAACAATAAGATCCAAGATGAGATAAAAAAAGGATATAAATATCTATGCAAACAAATCAAACTCCAATAAACTTAATATTTGGCCCTGTTGCTTCTAGGCGATTTGGGATCAGTCTTGGTATCGATCTATCACCAAATATCAAACAGTGTAATTTTGATTGTTTGTATTGTGAGTTAGCGGCTTCAAAAACTATATCCAAACAAAACTCATCTCCCAAAGTTAGTGATATTATCGATCAAGTAAAAGATGCTATACAAAAACATCAACAAATAGAGGTAATAACTCTCACAGCAAATGGAGAGCCTACACTCTATCCTTACTTGGATCAATTAATTGATGAGCTAAATAAAATAAAACAAAATAAAAAATTACTTATTTTATCAAACGGATCAACAATCTATAAAAACAATATTTTTAGATCATTACAGCAAATAGATATAGTAAAATTATCACTTGATTGTGCAACCCAAAAGTGTTTTAAAAAACTTGATAGAGCAAATAATAGTGTAGAACTTCACAAAATAATAGATGGTATAATAACATTTTCAAAAGTTTATAATGGCGATCTGATTTTAGAAGTTTTATTTGTAGATGGGATAAATACCAAAGATGATGAGATAGACAAACTATATCAGATTTTAAAACAAATTAAACCAAATAGAGTAGATATAGGAACAATAGATCGCCCACCAGCTTATGATGTAAAACCCATAGGATTTGACAAACTACAAGAGATTGCCAACAAATTTACAGATATAAATGTAAATATCACTTTTAAAAATAGACCAAAATCATTGCAAAGTTTTAATCATCAAGAGATTATCAAGCTTCTAAAAATGCGACCACTTACACAAGATGATATTGATAATACTTTTGATACAAGCAGTGTTGAGATACTTAAAAAATTGATTCAAGATAAAATTATCTCTGTTGTAGAATCAAGTGGAGTATTATTTTATAAAATTTTTGAAATTTAAGCTAACTTTAATTGACAAATCAAAAATAATTCACTATAATTTCGACCTACTTAAACAATAAGTTTAAAGTTAGATTCCGGCATAGCTCAGCGGTAGAGTAGATGACTGTTAATCATTTGGTCCCTGGTTCGAACCCAGGTGCCGGAGCCACTTCTTTAAGAACCCCCCCTTAAAACCTTGTCTCTTAAGCAACTTTTCGCCAATTCAAACGCCAATTCAAAGAATAAGTGCAATTTTTTCACCTAATTTATGCTGCCATTTTCTTTGAAAATGTTTTCATAAATACCTCAAATGGCGTTTTGATTATCAAAATTATTGTTAATCACCAATTAAAAATATTTATATATCTTTTATATTTATTATGATATAATTTTATTTTCCATATAGGAGGGTAAAAAATGAAAAAAATATTTTTAGTTATATTACTATTAAGTTCAGTAATCTTAGCAGATACGAAAGCATCTCTTTATACAAGATTAGGTGGTTATGATAATATTGCTGCTATGTTAGATAATTTTCATGTTAGACTTAAAAATGATCCACAATTAGGTCGTTTTTGGAAATATAGAGGAACAGATGGTAAAGAGAGAGAACTACAACTTCTTATAGATTTTGTTTGTGAAAAAACAGGTGGGCCAATTCATTATTCTGGTCGAGATATGGGATTAACACATATAGGTATGATGATTAGTGAAAGTGATTGGAATATTTTTATTAGCCATTTAAAGCAAACATTACAAAAATTTAAAGTTAAAGAACCTGAATTTAGTGAAGTTATAAATTTTATTCAAACTCTTAAATCAAGTATGGTTGAAGTAAAATAAAAAAGTTCAATGAACGACATTTAAAGTTGATTCAATGGGTGATTTAAAAAAATATCAATAAAAAATGAAGGAAGATTAGCTATTATATAAAATATTACAAAAAAAGATATTGCTTTTACACATAAATTAATGAATCACAAAGATATAAAAATAACTTTACGATATGCAAAACTAAGTCCTGATTCTGGTCGTGAATCAGTTGAGAGTTTAGGATTTTAACAAAATATATTATTTTTTAGATATAATTTTAACATAATTTAAGGCGAGGAGGTGTAGTATGTTTATTTTTGAAAATGGCATAGCAAACAGAAATGAAAATATTCATATAGATAATAGCGAAAAGCAGATTATTTTTACATCTCCCAAAAACTTTACTCTAACCAAATGGCTAAAATCAAAAAAACTACCTGAGCATTTTTTTGAAGATATTACAAACGAAGACCAAAGTGTGGGGTATGATGATTGGGGAGATGTAAAACTAATCACAATTAAGCACCTATTTTTTCAAGAAGATGAGTTTTTGTTGTATGATGAAGAAACTATTTCTATCATCAAAACCGAAAATAAGGTAATATTTTTGAGTGATGATAGAGATGTAATAATAGAAATTTCAAAAAAATTTCAAAAAAGATACAGAATAAACGATGGTATCGATTTGGCACTATACAAAATTATTGATATTTTGGTCGATAATGCCATGCTTATGGTGGATGTCATTGATGAGAGTTTGGAAAATCTAGAAGATGATATCCTTTCTGGAGAAATCGAGGAAGAGGAAGTG
>CAJXII010000095.1 GCA_913054415.1 uncultured Arcobacter sp. | reverse complement strand
ATTTGATACCTATTTGATACCTTACAAGGAAAATTATAACAAAATATAAATTAATTTAAAGTGATATAATTTTCTATATCATCCTATATATAAGGCTTTTGAGTAGATTTTAATATTTCTGATTAAATTTGAATAATATAATATTTTAGGCTCATAACCCGAAGGTCGCTGGTTCAAATCCAGCTTCCGCAACCAAAAAATCACAAAAAAATAATCTTTCTTAAGGAACTTTAGAACTAAAATATTATAGTAATAAATTTGATTTATAAGTTTGTATTTACTCACGGGAGTGTTCCCTCGTTCCCATCGTCCTCGATGGGAGCGAGGTGAATTGTAGTATGCATCCTCATCGAAGACTAGAGATTCTTATTGTCTCAAGAGTGGCTGAAATGAAGAATTTAATTTTACTTAGTGATAGAAGTTGCACAGATATAAGCTGTAGCAAATGCCCAATGTAAATTATACCCACCACAATCTCCATCTACATCTACAACTTCACCTGTAAAATATAGATTTTTTTGTAGTTTTGATTGCATAGATTTATTGTCTATCTCATAAGTATCTACTCCACCAGCTACTACTTCAGCAGTATTGAAACCTTTAGTTTTTTCTATATTAAGTTGGAAATTTTTTAGATTATAAACTAAGCTCATAATATCTTTTTTGCTCAAATCTTTTGCTAATTTTTTTCGTTTATCAATAGTTTTATCTACGATATATTTTATAAGTTTGGTATGGAATAAACTCTCTAGCCATAGGTATCTATCTTTGTTATTTGCAGTTTTTAATCTATATTGCAAAAGATTTAAAAGTTTATCTTTTGAAAGATGTGGCAATATATCTATTTGAACTATCACTTTTTGTTGATATTGTAAAGCATAAGCAATATCTCGGCTTATATCAAGTATGGCATTGCCTGATATTCCATAATCAGTAAAAAGAATATCGCCATTTTTTTGTGTTGTTAGTTCTTTATCTATAAATACTTGAGCTGTAGAGTTGATTTTGACCCCACTTAAAGATTTGGTATTGTCATAAGTTTCTAATTGCACAAGTGAAGCAAATGGTTCAATAATATTATGCCCAAAATTTTGTGCGAACTTATACCCGCTGTTGCTACTTCCCAATTTTGGCATAGCATAGCTTCCTGTTGATATGATAACTTTATCATACGGTTGTTTTTGATTGTTATAATATATATTAAAATAGTTTTGTTCAAAATCTATATTTGTAATATTAGTATCCAAAATAAATCTTATACCTAACTCTTTTGCTTCATATTCCAATAGTTTGACAACACTAGAAGATTGGGCAGATGATGGAAAAACTTTGCCATTTGGTTGCTCTATAAATGAGAATCCAATTTTTTCAAACTCTTTTTTGAAAGTAGGGTATGAGAACTTATCTAAGATATATTTTGTAAAATCTGGATTGATACTATGATAACAATCAGATGATATATCTGTATTGGATATATTACATCTACCATTACCTGTAGCTAAAATTTTTCTACCAATTTTAGTATTTTTTTCATAAACAGTTACATTAAAATCTGATTTAGCTAATAAAATAGCACAATATAATCCAGAAGCACCAGCTCCAATGATCGCTATATTATTTAAGTGTGAAGTTTGTTTTATATTCTTTGTTGCCATCTAAAACTTGCATAGTCCAAACACCGTGAGTTCTACCTCTAATATATCTATAGTCATATACAGATCCATGACCTGCAGGGATATTTAGTTCTCTTTTTCTTGTGATTGTGCCATCAGGTTCAATCCAATTAAATGTCACATTTATATCGTGATTTAATCTTTTGTGAGTATATTTACAAATTATAGAGTTCTCATCTTCGAGTATGATACAATCCACACCTGGTGGGTTATCTAGTGCAAATATATTGCCAATAAATATAACTAAAAATAAAAATACTTTAAACATACTATAATCCTCTTTAACTTATAAATAATATTAATTGAGCTAATTATACCTAATTCTTACTAAAACCACATTGACTTAGGACAAATTTTATATTAAGCTTTGATCTCATAGTATCTACAAAGTTATTGATTGTTTGTTTTTTATAAAGTTTAAAATCATCATCTACAAAAAGTCCATGCAAAAAAGTTCCCTTAATATTATCCTTTTCAAACCCGTTTGGATATTTTTTACTTATACCGTGATGTATCTCAAATCTATCGCCAATTTTTTTAAGAATTTTTTCTTTTTGAAATATTATATCATCATCTATAAAACCTAAAGCTTTTATTTTTGTAGGTTTAGATGTTTCAATACATAGATTATCTATAATATACTCAAACATCATCTCATAGCCACCACATATACCTAAGATTTTTGTTTTTGTTTTTTTTAGCTGATCAAATAAGCCTGTTTTTTTTAGCCATAATAGATCTTTAAAAACAAGTTTGCTTCCTGGTAGGATTACCATATCGTATTGATCCAAATTGATATTTGAGCTTACAAACTCTACACAAATATCATTATTGGCAATAAGTGGTTCAAAATCATTATAGTTACTCATAGTTGGATATGAGATAATAGCATATTTTTTAGTAGCTTTTTGACAGTTTTGTGTAAAGTTTTTTAAACTAGCACTATCTTCAAAACCTAGATTAAAAGGGATATAGGGCAATACTGCTAAAACAGGAATTTTAAATCTTTCCTCGATTATTTTTACACCCTCATCAAACAAACTCATATCACCTTGAAATTTATTTATGATCACCCCAATCACATTTTGTTGTAATTTTTTTGGTAAAAGATTATAAACACCCCAAATAGAAGCAAAAACACCACCTTTTTGTATATCTGCTACAAGTATAATTTTTGTATTAAATCTATTTGCTATATAGATATTAGATAGATCTTTATCCATCAGATTTAGCTCAACTGGGCTTCCTGCCCCTTCTGCTATGATACAATCATATTCTTTATCAAGATATTCAAAAGCTCTATTGACTGCTGGTTTGAGTATATCAAGATCTCTATAATACTCTTTGACATCTTTTGTTTGGACAACTTTACCCTCAACAATAAGTGATGCCATATTACCTTGACCAGATTTTAATAGAATAGGGTTTAGATGGTAAGATGTTGTAATACCTAAAACATCTGCTTGAAAATGTTGAGCAATAGCGATCTCACTTCCATCATCACAAACATTTGAATTATTAGAAACATTTTGAGCTTTAAATGGGGCAACTTTTAGCCCCATATCTTGTAAAATTTTTGCGATTAAAAATGTGATTGTTGATTTACCAGCATCACTACTTGTGCCAAATATACTAATATTATACATTAGGTTTTAGATTGTGATCTCTTTAATATCCGCAATAGTTTTAAATGCTTGGTATATTTTACCTATAAGATTTTTTCTATTTGTTTTTATTTTTATATCTTCGTGATTTACAAATACTTCATCAAAAAATCTATCAAGATAAACTTTTAGTGAAAATAGTGCCTCTAGTTGTTCATCAAAAGTTGAATAAGTTTTATTGTTGATATTTATAAATTGATCATATAAAACTTTTTCTGCTTCATCCTCTAGTAGATTTGTATCTATGTCAAGTTGAGCATCTGTATCTATATCTTTGATGATATTTGCAACTCTTTTAAAAGTATTATTCAAATCTTTAAAATCACTACTTTGAACTATCTTATTTAGTGCTTCTATTTTATATGAGATATTTAAAATATCTTTTTCTTGACTTCCCAAAATAGCTTTGATTATACTTGGATTGATATTTGAGTATAGTTGATAAAGTCTTTCGTAAAAAAACTCCATCACTTTAGTTTTATCAAGGTTATTATAAATATTTTGATTGTCATCTACTATTTGTTCGATATTTAGATGTAGTTTATTTGCAATAGATATTTTAATAATACCCATAGCTGCTCTTCTTAATCCATAAGGATCTCTACTTCCTGTAGGGAACATCTCAATACTAAATAATCCTAAAATATTATCAAATTTATTTGACATAGCAACTACTGAACTAAATTTATTTGATGGAAGATCACTATTTTCTCCATCTGGTAGGTATTGCTCTTTTAGTGCAGTATAAAGTAGCTCATCCTCATTTGCAGCTTTTGCATAATAGTAACCCATAAGCCCTTGTAACTCAGTAAACTCATACACCATATCTGTAAGAAGATCTGCTTTACTTAATAAAACAGTTTTTTCTAATAACTCTTTATGCTCTTTCATATCAAAAATATCAGCAATACTTAGTGCAATTTTAGCTTCTCTTTGGATTTTGTCATATAAAGATCCAAGTTTATCTACAAAAGTTATATCTTTTAATCCCTCATTGTTAAGTCCATTTTTTAGATCATTTTTCCAAAAAAACATAGCATCAGCAAGTCGTGGTCTTAAAACTTTTTCATTTCCAGCAATAATATATTCAAAATCTTTAGTGTAAGCATTTGATACTACTACAAATTTATTTGTTATTTGTCCATCTTTATAAACAGCAAAATATCTTTGATGCTCTTTCATAGAGTTTACAATCACCTCTTTTGGTAACTCTAAAAACTCCTCATTGAAAGTTCCAAGTAAAGCAGTAGGATATTCTGTAATTGCTACAATTTCATCCAAAAGCTCTTGATCTATCTCAATTGTAAGACCACTTTGTTTTTGTATCTGTTCCATCTGCTCTAGTATGATCTCTCTTCTTTGTTTTGGATATAAGATCACTCCATTTTTATCTAGTTTGCAAAAATAATCTCCAGCAAAATCAAAAGAGAATTTTTCATAAGATACCATTCTATGGGCAAAACTTGTTTTAGATGATTTGATACCATAAAGTTCTACATCTATTAATTGGTCAGCTAAAACAGCACTTACTCCTCTAATAGGTCGAATAAAACTCTCTTGATTTGAACCCCATCTCATCGATTTACCAAAGTTAAGAGATTTTACAAATTGATTGATCATATCATTTAGAAGTGTAGATGATTCTTTACCTTTTTGTTTGCTTTTATAATATAAAACTTCACCTTTACCTTGATCTATTGTTTGTAGTTGATCTACTTCAATTCCACATTTTTTGGCAAATCCTATAGCTGCACCTGTTGGTTTACCATCTTTATAAGCTATCTTAATAGGTGCTCCAAATTGTTCTATGATTTTATCATCTTGAACTGTTTTAAACTCTCTATGCCATAATACTAATCTTCTAGGAGTATAGAAGAAATCAAACTCACATAATAAATCATTTTCCTCTAAAATATTTGCCCATTTTTTTTCAATATTTGGCAACTCTTTTAGAAATGGAATAGCTGGTAGCTCCTCTACAGCGATCTCTATTAACAATGGTTTTATCATCTTTTTTAATCCTTTATTTTATATAATCTTCATATATAACACCATCTATCTCATCTAGTGCTATTTTCTCTATTTGAGAATTATGTTGAATAACTGCTAAAATTTTACTATCAAACATATAATTTTCAGCTATTTTTTGTGAACTTAATAATATATCATTATTTTGAACTATGATATACTTAGCATCAAATTTTGAAGCATATATTAGTTCTAAAATTGTATTTACAATTACAGCACTTTGTAGATTGTTGATTTGACAATATTTTAGTATCTCTAAATCAAATCTATAAACTAAAGTGCTATTTGGTAGAGTTTTTTCTATATCATCTATTTTTGCAATATTGCATAATCTATCAGATTTGATATTCTCATCACCTAGTATTATCATAAACACTCTTTACTACAATAATATTTATCAGATTTTACAATAGCATCACTTTTAGCTACATAAACACCACAGTTTGAACATTTTACCATAGTATCAACCTCTTCACCTTTATCTTGTGTATTATCTATTTTTGTTTTGAAGTATAGATTATATACAACATATATTACACCCACAATTACCAATAATTTAACAATCATCAAACAAACCTTTTCTTTTAATTTTAATATCTAAATAATGTTTTTTAATATATAAATAATTTCTAT
>CAJXII010000094.1 GCA_913054415.1 uncultured Arcobacter sp. | reverse complement strand
AGTAATATTTCCTCTAAAATCATTTTTATTAATTGTGGCTATAAAACTTATTTTTTTACCAATATATATATTATCAATATCTACAAATACAACCATATCTATAAAATATATCCCATCGGAAACTACAAGTTTAAAAAACTCTTTATTTTTACCCATTTTTTTCATATCTATAATCTGAAGATTTTCAAATATAAAACTTGGGATACTATTATCTAAACCAAATGGCCTAAAGCTATCTATCATATCATATAACTCTTGACCCACTAAAGATAGATCAAGCACCCCTAGGCTATTAGATTTTATCTCTATATCACTACTATTTAGATTTGATATCTCTTTGTTAAGCAGTTTTTTTAGCTCTGTTAAATTCTCTTTTTTTAAACTAAGTCCAGCAGCACTTTTATGCCCACCATATCCTAAAAGCAAACTATCACATGGACGAATAAGATTATACAGATGAACAGTTGCACTTCTACTACTTCCTTTTGCAATATCATCAGTAATAGAAAACACAAAAGATGGTTTTTTATATTTATCACTTAATTTACTAGCAACAATTCCTATAATACCTTCATTCCAGCTATTGCTTGATACTACTATAACTTTATCATTTTTATCAACTTGTGCTTTTGCTTCTTGATAGATATTTTGTTGCTCTAGCTTTCTTTGTTCATTTAACTCTATTAAATCTTCCAAAATCTTATTAGCTTGATTGATATTTTTTGATAATAAAAACTTTAAAGATATACTAGCATCTTTCATCCTACTAGCACAATTAATCAATGGTGCTATTTTAAATCCTACATCCTCTTCATTGATAGTTTGCAATCCTAATCTTTGTTTTAAACTAATTATTGGAACTCTTTGGCTTGTAGATAATTGTTGTAGTCCTTTTTTTACCATAGCAGTATTTAAGGATCGCATAGGCATAATATCTGCAATAATAGCTATAGATAATATATCAAAAAATTCCATCATATTAATATTTAACTGTGCCTCTTTTTTTATCATAGCACATAAATACCAAGCTACTTGAGCTCCGCAAATATCCTTATGTACAAATGTGCAATCTTTTTGTTTTGGATTTACTATTGCATAAGCATTAGGTAGCTGTGTTCCAACTATATGATGATCTGTGATAATTAAATCAATATTTTTCTCTTTGCATATTTTAGCAGCTTCAAATGCTCCAATACCATTATCAACAGTGATTATAATACCACTTTGAATATCTTTTATTAAATCGGCACTAATACCATATCCATGAATAAATCTATTTGGTATAATATAATCTATTTGCACACCCAACAGATTAAAAAACTCTATCATTATGGTTGTAGATACTATCCCATCTACATCATAATCCCCTACAACTAAAATCTTTTCACCATCTTTGATGGCTTTTAAAATCCTATGTGTTGCTTTTTTAATATCTTTAAAACCATCTGGCTGTGGAAGATCTTTTAGAAGAGTAAAAGAATCATCTTTTACCCTATCGTTTAATATTTGATATATTTTCTCTTGAGTTAAATATGGCATATTTATCTATCTTTAGATAAACCTGCTTTTATAAAATCTAAAATTATTGGATTTGGAGTTTGTAAACTACTTGTAAATTCTGGATGGAATTGAACACCTACAAACCATTTATGTTCAGGTATCTCTACAACTTCTATAAGCCCATTGCTTTGCCCTGTAATAACCATACCATTTTTTTCCAATATCTCTTTATATGCTGGATTTGCTTCATATCTATGTCTATGTCTTTCGTAAGAGATACCTTTACCATAAGCTTTTTGTAGATTGCTATTATCTTTTGTTTCAAAAGGGTATTCCCCTAATCTCATAGTTCCACCCATAGGTGATTGATGAGTTCTTAGTTGCTTATTTCCACTTGTATCTAAAAACTGTTCTATTAGATAAATAGCAGGTTCTTTTGTATCTTTATCAAACTCTACACTATTAGCATCTTTTATACCACAAACATTTTGCAAATACTCTAAAATAGATAGTTGCATACCTAGACATATCCCTAAATATGGAATATTATTTTCTCTAGCAAATTTAATAGCTTCAATTTTACCTTTGACACCTCTTTGACCAAATCCACCAGCAACTAATACACAATCACTATCTTCTATAATCTCTTTAGCACCTTTATCCTCAATATCTTCACTATCACACCAATTAATATTTATCCTCGTATTTAAGTGAGCTCCACAATGAACAAATGCTTCTGTTAATGATTTATAAGCCTCCTTTAAATCAAGATATTTACCCACAAATGCAAGATTTATCTCATCTCTTGGACTAATAATATGTTTTACTAAACTATCCCATTTATCCATATCAGGAGTGATATTTTCTAATTCAAAATGCTTACTTATAGATTTTAAAATACCCTCTTTTAAAAACTTCATCGGGACATCATATATAGTTTTTGCATCACCTGCTTCTATAATCGCATCTTCATCTACATCACAACTATAAGCTAGTTTTCTTTTAAGATCTGTTGGTAACTTTTTCTCTGTTCTACATAT
The DNA here is from genome assembly GCA_913054415.1 of uncultured Arcobacter sp. GTDB lineage: Bacteria > Campylobacterota > Campylobacteria > Campylobacterales > Arcobacteraceae > CAJXII01. Next base: position 3,531 of record CAJXII010000094.1, on the reverse strand, counting down.
TAACATATGTGGCATAATACCTATTCTTCTAAGTTCTTGAACACTATGTTGAGTTGGTTTAGTTTTAAGTTCACCTGCTGCACTAATATAAGGCACAAGTGTTACATGGATATTCATAGTTGTAGTTTTTGGATTTTCATGTCTTATTTGTCTTACTGCTTCCATAAAAGGCAACCCCTCTATATCTCCAACAGTTCCACCAAGCTCTACTATTAAAACATCATGCCCTTTTCCTGCACGATAAATTCTATCTTTGATCTCATCAACAATATGTGGAATAACCTGAATAGTTTTTCCTAAATATCCACCTTCTCGCTCTCTTGCTATTACACTACTATATATTTGTCCTGTGGTGAAATTGTTCATCTTGCCTAAGGTTTTATCTATAAATCTTTCGTAATGTCCAAGATCAAGATCAGTTTCTGCTCCATCTGCTGTTACAAATACTTCACCATGTTCCAATGGACTCATAGTTCCAGGATCTACATTTAAATATGGATCAATTTTTAGCATACTTACATCAAATCCACTTTGTTTAAGAAGTGCAGCGATACTTGCACTACTTATACCTTTACCTAAACTACTTAGAACTCCACCTGTAACAAATATATATTTAGTCATTTTTTCTATTATCCTTTTATTTTTAAGCTTTTAGTAAACTAATTTTAAAACTAGCACCTTTATAATCTATACCATCCAATGAAATATCTTTATTCTCAACACTTAATATCCCATCCAAATGTTTTTCTATAATATCTTTTGACATATACAACCCTATACCAGTTCCTTGTGATTGATGCTTAGTAGTAAAATATGAATCAAAAACTTTTTCTATAATCTTTGGTGGAATACCACCAGCATTATCCTGAATATAAATATTGTAGTATTGATCATCCTCTTCACATCTAATATGAACAAACTTATGTTCAATATCATTTTCCAAAATAGCATCTTTTGCATTGTTTAAAATATTTAAAAATACTTGTGATAATTCACTAGGCATGCCAAAAGATTCAAATTTATCATTACCTTCACATTGATTTGTAAGTGAAATATCTGTATCCTTATAAACTGCAGATGTAATAGATAATGTTTTACTTATCACTTCAGCAATTTTAAAATTAACTTTTTTCTTATCTTCTTTAAAAAATCCTCTAAAATCCTCTATTGTTTGAGTTAAGAAATCAACATAATTCATAATCCTATCATAAGATTCGCTTATCTCATCATTATCTGTAATACCTAGCTCTATTTGAAGTTTCATACCTGAAGCAGTAGTATTAATAGCACTTAAAGGCTGTCTCCATTGATGAGCAATATTTCCTATCATTTCACCCATAGCCGCAAATCTCGATTGTTGGATAAGTTGCCTATCTTTTTCTCTAGCTTTATTTGATTCTATTATAATTTTTTGTTCAAGATTTTCATTTAAATCTTGTAATTCTCTAGTTTTTTCTGCTACAATTAATTCTAAATTATTATTTAATTTTGCAAGATTTAGTTGTGTTTTTATCTCCTGAGTAATATCATTTAAAGATACAATAGTAATAAAATCATCTTTTTGATCACTTAATGATGTTTTATTTACCAAAACTGAAAAATGTTTCTCTTGACCTTTATATTTAATTAAAGCCTTAAAATTAATCTCTGGATGTTGCAAAATATAATCTGTCCAAACTACACCATTTTTGTATATTTTTGTCCTAAGATAATCTTTAGAAGGAAGATTCTCAAATTCAAAAAAATCACATACACAAGCATGTTTCTTTTTAAAATCTTCTAAATTTTTAAAATCTGTAAACAATTTAAAAAAAGCTTCATTCGTGTCGCTCATCTCTTCACCATTTGATACAATAATAATATTTGGTTGAGCATCTAATATCGCACGAATAGATCTCTCTTGTTTTTGCAATTTATCATTTACTGATTGTAATAAAATATTTTCTTTATTGATAATTTTTATAATTCTATATCCAAAAATTAAAACAAGCAAAATAACACTTATAATTACTACAATTTTAATATTTAAATACTCTTGTTTTTGTTTAATAATTGTTTTTTCAATCACTTTTAAAGTAATATCACTTTCATAAAGTAATCTTCTAATATTTTCAGTCATTCTTGTAAAAAATGCTGGCTTATTTTTATAAAATCTTCTTACTTTTTTATCCGCTTTATAATAATTTGATATATCATGAGCTCTGATATATTTAGCTCTTATTAATAAAATTTTATTAATAGTTTTCAACATATCCTTAATATCGTCAATTTTTGGTCTTAAATCAATAACTTCAAGTGACAATTTATCTTTTTTATGTTTTTTATAATTTATAACTTTTACGGTTGATAAATGACCGGCAACATTTAATCTAATAACTCTTTTTAATATACCTCCATTTTGAAGCACATCCAAAGCTTCTGTGATTGTTTTAAGATTTTTCTGAATCTCTTCATTTACCAATTTTATCTTTCGTTCTGATATGGAAGCTGACCCCAATTCAAAAAATAAAGCTTTAATTTTTTGAATATCTTCAGCTATAAATTCACCAATTTGTATTTTTTGTTCATAAGTTTTTGTTGTTTGATCTAATTGAACCATAAGATTTGCAAATATCATATTAACGGATATTAATAATATAAATCCTACAATAAACAATCCAATTAATACTTGTAGTTTAGTCGATGTTTTTGATAGCATCTATTTTATAAACCCATATTCTCTCATAATTTGTTGCCCTTTTAAAGAACTTGCATATTTCATAAAAGCTTTTGCAATTTTTGGGTGTTGTGAAAATTTTAATAAATTTATCTCTAATTTTTTCTTTGGAGCATATTTTTCATTTATATCAATAATATCAATATATTTTTTATTATCATCAAAATATCCAGAAGCTCTCCAGTTTACAGCCATATCAACTATTTTTTCTCTTAAAGCACTATTAATATTTCTTGAATCAGTTCCAACTTCCAATGTCCTATCAAAAGCATCTTCATAAAACTGTTCCCCTTTATATGCAATTAAAACTTTTTTTGTTTGTTTACCAATAGATCCACTTTTTGGATCACATAACATAGTAGCTACTTTATCATCCAAAAGTCTATCTAATGACTTAATATGTAAAGGATTGCCTTTTTGAACAAAAATTGCTGCTTGATTATACCCAACATAAACCTTATCAAGCAAAAGTCCCTCTTTTAGATGTTTTTTTCTATAAGATGCTGAACCAGGAAGATATAAATCACCTTTTTGAGCATACTTCAATGATTTATAAAGATCACCAGAACCACCTTGCAATATATTTATCTTACAATTATACTTTTTCTCTATAATTTTAGATATTTTTAACATAGGCTTCACCATTGTAATACCACAGTAAAATAACAAAGTTGGTTTTTGAGCAAATAAAGATGTCGTTAAAAAAATACTAATAAATACCAGTAACAACTTTTTCATACAATTTATCCTTTTTATGGTTTAATTTAGATATTATACTATAAAAATTATTAGGAAATACTTTTGCTCAATCAAAA